>CAZIXH010000256.1:0-4159 GCA_964543055.1 uncultured bacterium | reverse complement strand
CCGGGTCGAGCTTGTACATGGCTTTGCCTGCGGTCCAGAGTTCATCGTACATGGGCGGGGCCCAGGAGAGTACCCGCTGGAAGGGCTTGTCCACCCAGACGATGTGGCGCTGGCTAGATAGGTCGGCGGCGGCAGACCAGGCGCTTTGGTGGTCGCCCACAAATACCCCCGCCAGCCCGCTACCCTGCACCACCAGCGCAATGAGGGTGATGGGCGTGGGCACGTGACGGGCGGCCTCGTGGATCAGGGCCCGCACCGGGGTGTCCTTGAGGCCGATGGTGCCGCGGACGGTGGCGAGTGCGCCCAGCCAGTGGGTCACGTTGATCATCTCGGGGCCGCTGATGCCGGGGAAGAGGTACTTGGCCCCACCGGAGAACCCCACCACTTCATGCGGGAAGGTGGGGCCCAGGATGAGGATTTGATCTGCTTCTACCGCAGCCCTGTTCAGCTTCACCTGCACATCCCCGCCCAGGGTGGGGTGCCAGCGCTCGCCCGCGATCTCCATAACTCTAGCCTGGGGAACCACCCCGACGGTTGCCAGCGCATCGGGGTCTTGCCAGGCGTGGTTGTGGAGGCCGACGTACCTGTAGGTGGCGTGGCGCTCCTCGGCGCTGATACCCACCAGCTTGAGCATCTGGGCCTCGTCCAGCGGGGGGTGGGTGCCCAGCGCGATCATGAAGTCCAGACTGGCCACATCGTCCAGAATGTCTACCAGCATCCGGAAGAGCTGCGGCAGCGGCAGGGTGCGGGTGTGGTCGGGGATCAAGACCAGCACCTTTTGCTGGGTAAAGCGGCCCCGCAGGGGCTCGAGGGCTGCTTGAATCTGGGCCTCGCTCAGCAGGGCCCCGCTGGCGGCTTGAGCTTGGGAAAGAGGAGCAGGGTTCATAGCGATCAAGGCTGGGAAATCAGGGTGAGCCCATAGGCTTCTACGGCCAGGTCGTGGGCGGCCAGCTGCATCAGGCGGTGGGCTTCCTCCAGGGCCAGGATACCCCGTTGCACCCGCCGGGCCAGCCAGTTGGCCCCCACCCGCCGCCAGACCTCGTGCCGAGCGGGGAGGGAGGCAAAGGCCCGGGTGTCGTCGTTAAAGCCGGCGGTGTTGTATAGGGTGGCGGTCTCGCTCACCGCGTCCAGATAGCGCTCGATGCCCAGCACGCTGTCAAAGAACCACCAGGGCGCCCCCAGCCGAACGCCGGGGTAATGCCCGGCCAGGGGGGCTAGCTCACGGCCATAAGTGGACTCGTCCAGGGTGAAGAGCACCAGCCGAAGGGGTTTTCTCTGGGAGGGGTCGCCAAAGGCATTCAGCAGCGGCTGCAAGCCTCGGGTCCAGTCCACCGCATGGGGGATGTCCGCGCCCATGTCTTCGCCCATGCGCTCAAAGAGGGTGCGGTTGTGGTTGCGGGTCACGCCCAGGTGAAGCTGCATCACCAGGCCGTCCACCTCGGCGCTCAGGCGGGCCTGGTCGAAGAGGGCATGGGCCTCGAGCTGCTCGGCCTGCTCGGGGTTGATGGTGCCCTTCAGAGCCAGCGCAAACAGCCGTTCGGCCTGGCCCTGCGATAGGGGCTCGATCCGGACGTTTGCGGTGCTGTGGTCGGTGGCGGTGGCCCCGGCCTGCTTGAAGACCCGGCGGCGCTCCAGGAGCGCCTCGAGCAGCCCCCCATAGCTCTCGATGCTGCGGTTGGTGACGGCCTCGAGGCGACCCAGCCGCGCCTTCCAGTCGGGCCGCAGCACCTGCAATAGCCCATCCGGGCGGAAGGTGGGCATGACCCGGTAGCCATCCCGTTGGGCCTTGAGGTGCGGGTTTACGTCGTCCTCGGGGGCGTCGGTGGTGGCCAGGACTTCGACCCCAAACTTTTTGAACAAAGCCCTGGGGGTGAACGCCGGGGTATCCAGCGCAGCCTGGATTTGCTCATAGAGCGCACGGGCATTTTTGGCATTTGGCTTCTCGCTCACCCCGAAAAGCCGAGTGAGCTCGAGGCGCAGCCACAGCCCGGTGGGTGTCCCGTCAAACAGGTGAAAGTGCTGGCAGAAGGTCTCCCAGGCCTCCAAGGGCTCATAGGCCCCTTCCGGCAGGCCCACCCCCAGGCGATCCAGCGTTATGCCCTGGGAGTACAGCAGTCGAAACACGTAGTGATCCTGGCGGATGAGCAGCTCGGTGGGGTGGGCGAAGCGGGCCTCGGGGTCGGCCAGGAGCGTGACCGGGACATGCCCGTGGGGGCTGATCAGGCCCAGGGACTCGACCGCCTGGTAGAGCTCGAGGGCGGTCTCGCGCACTGCGGGCTCGGGGTCGAAAAGGAACGTTTCGGAAACCTGCCATCCCATCACACACCCCCAAAGGCGCTGAAACCGCCGTCCACCGGCAGCACTACCCCGGTCACAAACCGGCTCTGGGGGTGCACCAGGTAGCGCAGGGTGCTGAGCAGGTCTTCGGGCGCACCAAAGCGGTTTTGCGGGGTGTGGGCCAGAATGGTCTGGGCCCGCTCGGTCAGGCCGCCGTCTTCTTTCAACATCAAGTAGCGGTTCTGTTCGGCCAGGAAGAACCCCGGTGCAATCGCGTTAACCCGCAGGCCGGGGCCATAGGTCTGGGCTAGATGCACCGCCAGCCACTGGGTGAAGTTGACCACTGCGGCCTTGGAGGCGCTGTAGCCGACCACCTTGGTCAGCGGGCGCACCGCCGCCATGCTGGTGATGTTGATGATGCAGCCCCGCTTGCGGGCGGCCATGCCTGCCGCAAAGGCCTGGGTGGTGCGAAGGGTGCCGGTGAAGTTCAGGCTCATCACCTCCTCCACTGCGCTCAGGTCCAGGGCAAAAAAGTCGCGGTCGGGGGCCGTGGAAGCCGCCGGGCGGTTGCCCCCAGCGGCGTTGACCAGGATGTCGGCCCCGCCCTCGGCTTCTACTTGTGCTGCGGCCTGCTCGAGCGAGGCTGGATCCAGCACGTCAAAGGCTAGCGGCAGGACTCGAGCCCGCACCTCCGGGCTGGCCGACAACGCTTCCAGGGCCTTTTGGGCCGAAGCCTCGCTGCGGGCCCCCAGGTAGACCCTGGCCCCGTCCTCGGCCAGGGCCAGGGCCAGGGCCCGCCCCAGGATGCCGCTGCCGCCGGTCACCACGGCCCGCTGGCCTTCCAGTATGGGCTGGCTCATCCTTTCACACTCCCTGCGGTCAGGTTGCTCAAGAAGTAACGTTGCAGCAGTAGAAAAACGATCAGCATGGGCAGTAGGGTGATAACCGTGGCGGCCAGCAGGGTGCTCCAGTCCACCCCGAACTGCCCCACCAGGCGGGCCAGGGCAAGCTGCAGGGTGGCTTTCTGTTCGCTCGAGATCACGATAAAAGGCCAGATGAAATCGTTCCAGCGCCAGGTGAAGCTGAAGATGGCCAGGGTAGCCAGGGCTGGGACGCTGAGGGGCAGGATGATCCGCCAGTAAATACCCCACTCGCTCGCGCCGTCCATCCGCGCCGACTCCAGAATCTCGTCGGGGATGCTCAGCATGTACTGCCGCAGCAGGAATACCCCGGTCGGGGTGGCTGCTGGGGGGATGATGATGCCCCACAGGCTATCGGTCAGGCCCATGTTGCGCAGCACCAGAAAGATGGGCACCATGATCACCTGCAGGGGAATCATGATGGTGGCCAGGGTCAGCAGGAAAAGCCCCTCTCGCCCCACGAAGCGGTACTTGGCCAGGGCGAAGGCCGCCATGGAGTTGGTCAGGAGGGCAATCAGGGTGCTCATGGTGGCCACAAAGAAGCTGTTCCAGGTGTAGGTGGCAAAATTGCCCACGGTCAGTGCGCTCTGGTAGTTGGCCAGGGTGGGTTCCTTGGGCAGCAGGGTGGGGGGCAGCACATACAGCTCGGCGCTCGGCTTGAAGGAGGAGAGCACCACCCAGATCACCGGCACCAGGAAAAGGATCGCCAGCCCGATCACCACCCCATCGCGCAGGATGCGGCCCCAACGGCGTTTTTGATTTGCGGTGGTCATACTAGCGCTCCCTCGAGACCCGCATCTGCACCAGGGTCAGCAGCATCAGGATGGCAAAGAGCACCACCGACTGGGCGCTGGCATAGGTGGGGTTAGCCCCTTCAAAGGCCGTCAGGTAGATGTTTTGCACCAGAAGCCGGGTGGCGTCACCGGGGCCGCCGTTGGTCAAGACCAGGATGATCTCAAAGG
>CAZIXH010000255.1:0-4979 GCA_964543055.1 uncultured bacterium | reverse complement strand
GAGGTGGGGTTGCTGAGCAGCGTCTTCGTGTAGTTGAACGGTTGAGGGCTTCGCCCAATACCCTCCCCGCCCTCCCTACCGCGTAGGGAGGGGGCTAGGGGTCAATCCCTCCGAGAAGCCTGGAGGTATATGGACATCTCTACGACGGCGCAATATTCGCAGAGTGACCTATTTCTTCAGCGCATCGCGGATTTCCCTCAGCAGGACAATATCCTCGGGTGGGGCCGCAGGAGCAGGCTCCGGCTGGTTCTTTTTGGACATTTCTTGCAGCTTGTTCATGGGGGTGACCACAAAAAAGTAAAGGGCAAAGGCTACCATCAAAAAGCTCACCACCGCGTTGAGGAACTTCCCGATGTTGAGGGCTCCAAGCTTGATGGCCGAGAAGTCCGGTGCGCCAAAAATCATGCCAATCAAAGGGTTAATGATATCCGCTACCAGTGAGTTCACAATCGCTCCAAAGGCGCCCCCAATAATCACGCCTACCGCCAGGTCGAGCACGTTTCCACGCATGATGAAGCTTTTGAATCCTTCCAACATATAAACCTCCTGGTGCTTGCTCTGGAGCCAGGTCGCCTCTTCTCCAGTAGCAACTTTTTGCTGCGATGAATACGGCGATTGCAAGACGACCTTGGGTCAATCTAAGCCCCAGGCGATTTGGGCGTCAAGCTGTATTTCTTGATTCGATTCTAGTTTTACAGGTTCTTCCCCTCGAGGAACCCCTTCTGTTGGGCCAGCCGATAAACCCGCTCGTACTGGTCTGTGATGCGTTCCGGGTTGAAATGGGCCTGGGCGTACTGCCGGGCGGCTTCACGCATCTCTCTTAGATGGGGCGAAGACAGCAGCTCCACGACTGCCTGGGCAAAGGCTTCCAGGTCGCCAAACTCCACCAGGCGCCCCACCTCCGGCGTCAGCCACTCGGGAATGCCCCCCACCCGGGTTGCTACCACCGGAACCCCACAGGCCAGGGCCTCGAGGCCCGACTGCCCAAAGCCCTCATACTCCGAGGCCAGCAAGAACACGTCCGCTGCCCCAATCACCGCTTCGGGGTTTTTGGCCGTAGCCAGCGAGGTCACGCTGTCGTCCACCCCCAGGCTATGCGCAATGGAGAGCGCCTCGGCCCGCTCCGGGCCGGTGCCCACCAGAACCAGCCGAGCCTTGAGCTTCTGGCGTATTTTGGCGAACACATGGATGATGTCGCCTACTCGCTTGACAGCGCGAAAATTGGAGGCATGAACCAGCAGAAACTCGTCCTGGGCTGCATAAAAGCGCTTGGCCTCGGGGTTGGGTCGAAAACGCTCGGTGTCCACAGCGTTGTAAATCACCTGCGGGTTCACCCCAAAGGTACGCTGGGCCTGCTGGGCCAGGTTCTGCGAGACGGCGGTCACGGCTCTGGCCTTTTGTAGCGCCTTGCTGGTAAGGGTCTGATAGGCTGGGTCTATCCCCAACAAAGTTACATCCGTGCCGTGCAGCGTGTGCACCAACGGAATGCGGCCTTCGGCGGCCAGCTCAGCAGCCACCGCGTGGGGGATGGCATAGTGGGTGTGGAGAAGCTCGAGGTGCTCCTCCCGGATGGCGCGCTCCAGGGCTCCCGCCAGGGCCAGGGTGTAGAGGGGGGCCGGAAAAACCGGATAGTTGGGCACCTCTACCGGCACAAACTGCACTGGGCTGTCCTCCGGCAAACGCATGGGCAGCTCGGTCGCAAACAAGAAAACCCGGTGCCCCCTTCCGGCCAGCCGGTCGGCCAGCTCCGAGGCCACAATGCCGCTCCCGCCCAGGCCCGGATAGCACACCATCCCGATCCGCATGGCCCCAGCCTACGCAACGGTGTACTGGTGCATTGGTACTGGGTTCACGGTTGGAAGGAGGGGTGCGCTCTTGTAGGGGCCGCAAGATCTGGCCAGATTATCCGCTCAGGGTGGGAGAGCGGCCCACCGAGTCTCGCCGATGACCATTGGTATTGGCCGTGGAGCCCTTGCATCGCCTCCCTTGACTCTGAACCCCAGACTCTCCACAATCGGGGGGTGAAGGCTTTCAAACCCCATCTCCAAGGGCTGCCCAGCTACCCCTACAAAAAGGTAGACGCATCTGTCAAGCTCGACCAGAACGAGAGCCCTTACGATCTGCCTGCTGAACTTAAGCAGCGGGTTCTACAGCGTTTGCAGCACCTGGATTTCAACCGCTACCCTCCCCTCCATGCCGAGGATGTGCGCGAAAAACTTTCGGCGTATCTGGACTGGCCGATGGAGGGCCTGGTGGTCTCGCCGGGTTCCAACCTGCTGATTCAGGCCCTGGTACAGGCGGCCGGGCGGGTGCTGGACACCGCGCCTTCCTTTCCGCATTATGCTTTTTCTGCCAGAATATCGGCCACCCCCTACCGGGCCATTGCGCTGGGCGAGAGGTTTGCACTGCCAACGGAGGCGCTGCTCGAGGCCCTGCAAGAAACCCCTGCCGCACTCTTTCTGCCCAACCCCCACGCCCCTACCGCGCAGCTCTTCGCCGAGAGCGATATTTGCCGCCTGGCCGATAGAGCCGCGCAAACCGGCGGGCTCCTGGTCATTGACGAGGCCTACCACCAATTTTCAGGCACCGACTACGCCTGGCTGGCCAGAGCCAACCCCCACGTAGCCCTTCTGCGTACCTTCTCCAAAGCCTGGGGGCTGGGGTGTATCCGGGCGGGCTACCTGATGGCCTCGCCCGAGGTTTGCAACGTTGTGCAGAACTTTGTGCCCCCCTTTGGTCTGCCCGCACACACCGCTCAGATTCTCCTGACGGTTCTGGAGTCGCCTGGCTATGTGCAGGCAATTGTGCAGACCCTGCTAGGGGAGCGGGAACGCCTATTTCAAGCCCTGCAACCACACCCCACCTGGAAGGTTTACCCGAGCCAGACAAACTTCTTGCTGATCCGCACCCCTGATGCTGCCGCCGCTTACAATGCGCTGCTGGAACAAGGTATCCTGGTGCGACGGCAGGACCACTACCTGGGCCTGGAAGGTTGCATCCGGGTCTCGGTGGGTACGCCACAGGAAAACCAGCGCTTCCTGGAGGCGGCTTTCTCCCTGCTCGAGGTGCCCCATGCGTAGTGCGAACATCGAACGCAATACCGCCGAAACCCAGATCAGGCTGAGCCTGAACCTCGATGGAGCGTCCCAGGGCAGCATTTCAACCGGTCTGGGTTTTCTCGATCACATGCTGCTGGCCTTTCAGCGGCATGGGCGTTTTGGGCTGGTGGTGGAAGCCAAAGGGGACCTGGCCGTGGACGTACATCACCTGGTGGAGGATGTGGGGATTGTGCTGGGGATGGCCCTCCGGCAAGCGGTGGGGGATGCCAGGGGGCTCGAGCGCTACGGCGAAGCCAGCGTGCCAATGGACGAGACCCTGGTGCAGGTGGTGCTGGATTTCTCCGGGCGCAGCCACCTGGCCTTTGTGCCTGAAGGACTGGGCATCGAGGGCAGTGCGGGAGGGCTGAACGCCTACCACCTGCGCGAGTTTCTGCGGGGGCTGTGCAATCATGCGGGGCTCACCCTGCACGTGCGCGTGCTGGCAGGCCGGGAAGCCCACCACGTGCTCGAGGCCACCTTCAAAGCGCTGGCCCGGGCCCTGTACCAGGCCACCCGCCTCACCCGAAGCGACCTGCCCAGCACCAAAGAGGTGTTGTAGAAGCTCGAGCGAAACCACTCTGACCCGTACCATGAAAACGCTCCTGATTGACTATGGCTCCGGCAATCTGCACAGCGCAGCCAAAGCCCTGCAAGCCACCGGCTACACAGTTACGGTCTCGGCAGACCCGACCCAGATCGACCGGCACGACCTGCTGGTACTACCTGGACAGGGCCATTTTGGGCAGGTGATGCGTTCATTTGAGGCTTCCGGCTTTGAAGAAGGGGTGCGGCAGCACATTGCAGCAGGAAAGCCCTTCCTGGGGATTTGCGTGGGTATGCAAATCCTCTTCGAAGGCTCCGAAGAAGCGCCGGGGACGCCCGGACTGGGCCTGGTGCCGGGACGACTGGCCCGATTCCAGGCCCCGAGGGTGCCGCAGATGGGCTGGAACACGGTGGAGTACCAGCCCCCTTTTGCGCAACTATCGGGTCGCTTCTTCTACTTTGTGCACTCGTACTATGCGCCGCTGGTGGAGGGAAGCGTTGGCATTACCGACTACAGTGGAACCCGCTTCACCGCCCTGTATGCCAGAGCAAACGTAGTAGCCCCACAGTTCCACCCGGAAAAAAGTGGTGTGGTGGGGCTGGCTTTGTTGAGGGCTATTCGGCGGTACTTTGCTGCCCGGCTCTAATTTTCGTGATTTAAGGCTGACGCTCTACCTTACAGGCGTTCTCTCCGATCGTGGGCTTACTGGTCTTTTCCAGATAAAGGTCAACGCGTTTGTTTTGCTTGCACTCGTTGCCCTGTACCCGACCCCCGGCATTGCCCACGAAGAAAATCCCGTACTCGCCGTTGCTTTGCAGAAGGTTGCGCTCGAGGGTGGCCTGCACACTATCCCGTGCCAGGATGCCGCTGTAACCGCTGGATTCAATGGTGTTTTGTTGAGCTACAAGCAGGGCCTCTTTTTCTGCGTAGATTCCAAACTCCGCGTTGCTGCGAACCATGTTGTTGATCACCTGGATACGGGCTTTCTCGCTGACAGCAATTCCGTTGATGGTGTTCTTTTCAACCAGATTGCTGCGGACGGCGCCGGTGGCCGAACCCACATAAAACACCCCCGACTCCTTGTTGCTCAGGATGTCGTTGTTTTCCAGGTTCACCTGAGCCTGGTCTCGAGCCAGAATACCGCTGTAGGTGTTTTGCTGGATGGTGTTCATTTTGAGCGTGGCAGCTGCAGTATCGGCCACGAACAGACCAAACTCGCCATTCTTCTGCACATCGCTGTTCTCGAGGCTTAGTTTGCTCCGTAGCAAAACCTCAAGGCCGCTGGCCTGGTTCAGCTCGAATAAGGTATTCGTAACCTGGCCGGTGCTATCGTCGTA
>CAZIXH010000254.1:0-5295 GCA_964543055.1 uncultured bacterium | reverse complement strand
GCCTCGTACCCCTCGAATAAGCCACAACTCGCCCTAAGAATCTCCACCTCCGAAATCTACATTCACGATCCAGAGCCAGGGCTTGCGCCGCGCCACTGCAAGCTCCTCATACTAGTCACACTGCATCAAAACCGTACCTTTTTTCGTGGGCGCACGTAGATGGCGTCTGGCCAAGCATTTCAACCCTGGAACGCTCCTGGAACGCCCAGTCTGCAAACTGGGCACATGACCCTCAGTAAGGTTCACTCGAGCTATATCCTGCGCCTCACCCAGCGGCTCAGTCGGCTGACCTACGAGCTGCTGGATGTACGAACCGGAGAGGTACGCCAGTTCGAGAGCGCCAGGGAACTTTCGAGCTTCCTCGAGGCTTCGCTGACCAAGGCCCCACCCGACCCCCTGGAGCAAGAGCGCTAGGGGATGGAACGCCATTGGGACGCTTGAGTGGCATCTTTGGGGGAAATACAGAAAGGGGAGGTTGGCACCATGAAACAGTGGATTGTCGGGACGATTCTGGCACTGGTGCTGGCGGCTTGTTCCGGTGCGTCCACCAACCCTGGTTCGGACGATCCTGATCAGGCCCTGCCGCTGTTCGAGCTGCCCTCGAGCGCAGTCAATGTGCTACCCAACACCAAGGTGAGCGATAAGGTGCTGCTCTTAAGCCGTGCACGCATAGAGCAGGTAGTGCTGGGCATCACCACAGCCCCGCCCGTCCTCACCGTAATTTTCGATAAAAATGCTCTCTCGCCCACCGAGCTGGCCAAACTGGTGCCGGGCAACATCATAGTGGCACAGGGTAGTTTGCGTAACCGGCGCGGCCTTTTGCGTAAGATTACTGGCGTAACCGAACAGGGTAGCCAGCTTCAGGTCGAAACCACCCAGGCCTCCCTGACAGAGGTTTTTACCGAGGGGGGGTTTCGTGTGAGGGGTAGGGCCCGGCTGCGCGAGGCCTCGCACCTGGTCACCCCCTCGGGGCATCTGGAGCCGCTATACCACCGACCCGATCTGGCCGCTCAGGGTCTGGTATTTCCCATAAGCATCAATGTCTGTCCGGTCAACCTCGACAATAACAAAAGCACCAAGAACGACCAGGTTTGTGTGACCGGCAGCGTGGACCTGGATCTGGACTTCGACATTACCCTGATCTGCCAGGGCGTTCTCTGTACAGACCCGTACTTCGATACCAATGTCACCATCACCGAGAGCGCAAAACTGACGGTGGAAGGGCAACTGACCCGCTCGGTGAATAAAACCTTTCAGATCGGAACCGTGCCGCTGGGCTCCTTTGCCGTCTTTGTGGCGGGGATTCCCCTGGTTTTCGTGGCAGAGGTGGATTTTTCGGTCAACCTGGACGGCGACGTTACCGTGAATCTGAAGTACGAGGCCGATCAGGAACTGGAATTCACCGCAGGGGTCGAGTTTCAAGACGGCAGGTTTGACCCCTATACCGAGTTGAAAAACACCACCAAGACCTCCAACGTTACCACCTCTCTGGAGATGTCGGCCAAGGCCACCTTGAGCGGTGAGGCCTCGGTGCTGGTCTATGGCATAGGTGGCCCTACCCTTACTCTGGACGGCTGGGTCAAGCTCAAGTCCGCCCCGACGGGCGATCCAGTCTGGGAGTTGACCGCAGGGCTCGACTTGAGGCTGGGGGTGGAGCTTGAGATTCTTGGCCTGATTAACCTCGACTGGAACGAAAAAGTGCTGGGTGCTCGTTGGGAGATAGACGACCAGCCCAACACCAAGCCCTCAGTGATATTGAAGTATCCAGTAGACGGTCAAACGGTACACCTGCCCAAGCAAAACACCCCCACGATTGGCGATTTCTACCTGCTCGAGGCAGACGCCAAAACCAAAGATGCCCAGGAGGGGGTCAACTGCTGCACCGTGAAGTGGTACATCGATGATCGGTTCAAGACCACCACCATTGCAGGCAGTGGTCACAAAGCCAACCTGGTGTTTGCCTCGCCCGGTACCTACACCGTGAAGCTCGAGGTGACCGACTCGGGCAACCTTACCGCTTCCAAAAGCTACCAGGTCACCATCCAGGAGTGCCAGGTCATTGGGGATTTCTGCGCGATACTTCGTAATCCTCCTATCGTTATCGCTCCACCACGACCCTTAGTAACCAACTGAGCAAAGAACCGGGATTTTGCAGGATGAGGCTGTACCGCTGTACCAGAGAAGGGAGATTTGCGCATGAAAAAGCGGATGATCGGGACGATTCTGGCACTGGTGCTGGCGGCGTGTGGCGGGGGGCCTTCGGTGGCCCCGCCGCCCGCCGAGCTGGCCGAGCTGTTGGTAGGCGACCAGGCCGACGCGCAGGTGCAGCTCGAGGTGCAGCGGAGCTTCAAGCCCGCGACCATCACCACCCAGTTCAACCCCTTCATTGGCGGCCTCACCGTCTACGAGATTACCGGCACCACGCCCAGGGGTTTGCCCTTTAAGGCCGTGGCCCTGGGGGACGAGGGCCTGGACCCCGAGGCCCTGCGGGGCCAGCTTCGCATGAAGGCCAAACTGCGGCGCATTCAGGGGCAGCCGCTGCTGGCGGGCTGGCTGGTGCCCCGCGACCCCAGCTCCAGCCTGAACCCCATCGCCTTTATCGCGGCGGGTCAGAACGCCCGCTTCCAGGGGCCGCCGGCAGGCACCATCTACCAGTTCAGCGGCAGCGCCGAGTTTCAGGGGGTCTGTGCCGAGGACGGCCTGAGCGGTTCGTATAGCTTCAAGCAGGGCAACCTCGAGCTCGCGGGGGCGCTCACCGGTGTGAAGGCTGGGGCCACCCTGGGCTGCACCCCCGGCGAGGTGCAGGAGACCAGCCTCCCCACTGCCCTGAGCTATACCGCCGTCGAGACCCACATAGGCACCATCTTCAGCTTCCAGGGCAGCCTGGCCCCCGGCGTGGGTGGGAGCAGAGTGCGGGGGCAGGTGGTTTCGGCCATGCCCTCCCAGGGCGTGATGCTGGCCTCGAGCAACCTGCCCGCCAGCAGCCTAAGGGCTACCGCCACCCTCAAGACCAACGTGAAAGAACTGGGCAACCTCTCGGGCGCGGAGCTGGTGAGCTTCAACCAGGAGAACGGCACCCTGATCTTCAACCGCCTGGCCGGCAACCTGCGGAACCTGGCGGTGGGCGAGATTGTCGCCAGCGCCCCCCGCATCAACGCCCCCAACGGCTTCCTGCGCCGGGTGACGGCCATCCAGAACACCAACGACGGCAAGGTGGAAGTCCGCACTGCCAAGGCCGACGTGGCCGACCTGCTGGACCAGGCCGACATCGAGATGACCCAGCCCCTGAGCGAGGCCGAGGCCCAGCGAGCGACGGCCCTCGAGCGGGGTCAGATTCTTTACGCCGCCCAGCAACTGGGGCCCAGCACCCAGGCCCTGGGCCCCATCCGAAGGGACATCGGCCCGGTGGAGCTAGTGGAAGGGGTCACGCTCTCGGGCTTTGTGCGCTTTACCCCCTCGGTGGTGGTGCAGTTCCGCTGTGGGAGTGGTTTTTGCTCAAGTCCCTTCTTCCTCTCCAAGTTCGTGCTGAACGAGTACGCCGAGGTGCGGCTCAACGCCACCCTGGAGAAGAACCTGCACAAGTCCCTCCAGATTGCCCGGGTGCCCCTGGGCACCATCACCGCCGGGCCGCTGGTCTTCCTGATTGAGGTGGTCTTCACGGTGGATGTGGACGGTACGCTGCGGGTGGAGTTTGAGGTGGGGGCCTGGCAGGAGCTCGAGCTCGAGGCCGGGGTACGCTACGAGGACGGCGCCTTTCACAAAATCAATAACATCACCAAAAACCAAAGCGGCATCATCGGCCCCACCATCGAAGGTAGCGTTGACGTCAAGACCGGGGTGTACGGGGCACTGCGGCTGATGCTCTATGGGGTGGCCGGGGTTTCTGCCGAGGCCGGGCCCTACGTGAAGTTCACCGCTCAGTATCCCCAGCAGCCCTACTGGACCATGCGCTATGGCCTCGAGGGCAACCTGGGGGTGGACATAGACCTGCTCATCTTCCGCAAGGACTGGGAGGTCAAGCTCTTCGACATCCTCCTGAACACCCAGGAAGCCCCCAACAGCCGCCCTAAGTTTGAGGAGGTAGGCCCCAAGTTTGTCTGCGACAGCGGCCACGCCGCCCGCAACGCCAACAACCAGGTGACCCTTTTTGCCGTCACCGATGACAAGGAAGACGGCCCCGGCACCGGCACCATCCAGTGGCGCAGGGGTACCACCCTGCTGGGCACCACCCGTCAGGCCGACCGGCACACCCTGGAGGTAGACCTGCCCAACGGTACCCACACCCTTACCGCTACCCTCACCGATAGCCAGCAGGCCACCACCACCCACCAGTTCGAGGTGCGTCTGGCGGCCAACCAGTGCCAGTTTCCGAATGGCATCCCCACCGTACGGATTACCGCCAACAGCGACGAGACCCTGCCCTTCCCTTACTCGGCTTTACTCAAGGCCCGCACCTCGCCCTTCTCCCAGGCGGGCTGCCCCAACCACGAGGTCAACTGGCGCTCCAATCTCAAGCGCCGTAGCCTGGGCGGCAGCAACGGGGTCTTTATCCCCCCCGCCGACCCCAATGGCCCGGCCTGCGAGCACTCGTTTGAAGTGCCCAAGATGGCCGACCGCCAGACCATCATCGCCCGCTTCAGCCGCGACGGCCTGACCGTGAAGGACAGCACCGAGGTGGCGGCCTCGAGAATCCTGAGCCTGAACATCGGCAGCATTCAGTACACCGCCCCCAGCGGCAACCGCTACATCTATGTGGGCGACCAGGTGAACTTTACTGTGAGCGGCGACAACCCGGTATGGAGCTCGAGCGAAGCCGCCGATAACCTCAACGGGCGCGGCGGCAACAGCGTGAACGCCCGTTTCAACACCCCCGGCCCCCGCATCATCGTGGCCCAGGTGGCCGACGGCAACGGTGGCTTCAACTCCAAAAGCCTCACCCTCAATGTGCTGAGCAGTCTGGCACGGCCATAACAGGGGCAAGGAGTACAGGGGAAAGAGGAAAGGGTTGGGGGAGCAGCAGTAGTCGCCCGACCGTTCTTGGTTCCTTTGGCTTTTCTTGGCCTGCTGGAACGCTAGCGGAACGCTGGCTTGCCATCATAAAGCCACAGGACGGAAAACCATGAAGCCGCATCCGCAAGCCCAACATTCCGGCCTGGTCTCGTTCGGAGGTAAAGCTATGAAAAAAACACCCGTGGTTGCACTCGCTCTGATGCTTGCTTTGCTGACCGCCTGTAGCCCTGGCTCTTCCAGCCGCGATGCCCTGGAAGAACTGGCCACCCTGGCCGACTCCAATGG
>CAZIXH010000253.1:0-2665 GCA_964543055.1 uncultured bacterium | reverse complement strand
CGGAAGCGTCAGATTGGTATAAGAGACAGCCCTGGGCAAGACCGTACAGGAGCTTTTTTCCGAGCTCGAGTTCGACCGCTACGACGACCTCAACATTCTGGCTCGCTCCATCCAGGAGATGACCAGCGACTTAGCCGAGGTTCGCAACAGCCTGAGCGAACAGATCAAAGCTTTCCGCCAGGAAACCGAGCAGTTCGAAAAGCTCTCCCAGAGCTTGCGCGAGGAAGTTAACCGCGCTCGTCTGATTCCCATTGGCCGCTTCTACCAGCGCCTCACCCGCCAGATACAGCAAATCGCCGGTGAAAAACCCGTCCAGATACAGTTCCAGGGAGAGCAGGTCGAGATTGACTCGGTGCTGCTCGACGGCCTGTCGGAAGCCCTCATCCACCTGGTCAATAACGCGGTCATTCACGGGCTAGAAAGCCCCGAGGAACGCCGGGCCAAAGGCAAGGAAGCCCAGGGCACCCTGACCATCCGCACCCTGCAGCAGCGCAACACCCTGGTGCTGGAAATCAGCGACGATGGACGGGGCATCAACCTCGAGGCGGTCAAGCAAAAAGCCGTAGAAAAGGGGCTGCGTACCCAGGAGCAGATTGAGGCCATGCGCCCCGAGGAAGCCGTTCAGCTCATCTTTATCTCCGGGCTCTCCACCGCCGAGGTGGTCTCGGATGTGGCCGGGCGCGGGGTGGGCATGGATGCCGTAGCGGCCACCATCCGTCGTCTGCGCGGCGATCTGACCGTGGAGACCCGCAGTGGGCTGGGCACTACCGTCCGCCTGCGCGTCCCGCAGAATCTGGTGGTTTCGGATATTCTGTTGCTCCAGACCGGCGGACAGGTAATCGCCCTTCCCCGCGAGAGCCTCCTGACCCTGCTCACCGCGCCTGCTGGCCAACAGACCGTCACCTACGAAGGCAGCCCCATCCCCATCAAACCCCTCAGCACGCTGCTGGGCTTGCCCCCGGTAGCGCAGGAAGAGTATGCCCTGGCGGTGGTGGAAGGTCGGGGTGGGGCCCTGGTGGCGCTGGGCGTCGAGCGTTTCATTGGCTTGCAGCAAGCCCTGGTCAAACCCCTCACCGCCCCCCTTTCGGAGTTACCCCACCTGATGGGTGCAACCATCTCGGCTAGCGGCGAGGTCATCCTGGTCTTGAGCCCGAGCGGCCTCCTCTCGCTGGACACTGCCATGTCCGTCCACACCCGCATCGAGACCGCCCCCACCCAACGGCATCCGGTGTTGTTGGTGGACGACTCGCTCTCGGTTCGCAAGGTGGTAGCACAGATGCTGCGCAAGGCCGGACACCAGGTAGTTACCGCAGCCGACGGGCAGGAGGCCCTCGAGCTCCTGGAACAGCAACCCTTCCAGGCAGTGGTCACCGACCTCGAGATGCCCCGCATGTCTGGCTTCGAGCTGCTGGAAGAAGTGCGGCGTCGCCCCAACCTCGCCCACTTGCCCATCGCGGTGCTGACCACCCGGGCCTCCTCCAAACACCGCGACCTGGCTGTCGAGCTTGGTGCAAATGCCTACCTGACCAAGCCCGCCGACGAGGTAGAATTGGACAAGTTTTTGCAGGGGGTGTAGCCGGAGCCCCATCCAGCATCAAGGCCAGTTACAGGCATCTCTAGAAAACCGGCTTGGCAAAGGAGATTTTTCAGATGAAAGCCCTGATCCTCACCGGTCAACCCAAGCGGGGTATCGCGCTCAAAGACAGCTTTGCCCTGTCGGGTTTTGACGTTCAGGTCGAGGATAGCGCCCTTTATGCCATGACCCTTTTGGAGCGCAGCCGACCCGATGTCATCGTCAGCACCGCCTCGCTCAGCGACCTGAGCGGGGCGGAGTTCTTTGATATGGTGCGCTCGGATCCCCAGCTAGCTCTGGTGCCATTTGTCTTGCTCGACGATACCGCTTCACCCAAGACCAGCGACCTCGACCTGATCATGCCCCTGGATACCTCGGTGGCCGAGGTAGTCCGCAGTGCTTACAAACTGATCCTCGAGCTCACCCGCAAGACCTACATCTCCGAACCCGCCAATCCTGTCGCACAACATGGCATCCAGGGGCAGTTGGGCGATATGAGCCTGTTTGAGCTGGCCCAGTGGCTAGCCAAATCGGCCAAAACCGGGCGCTTGCGGGTCGAGGTTGAAGGTGGTAGTGCCAGCTGGCTCTTTACCAAAGGTCAGCTCATCCATGCCGAGTACGCCGGCAAGAGCGGCGAAGATGCCGTATTGCACCTGCTCCTCCAGGCTGAGCAGCAGCAAAAAGGGCACTTTCACTTCGAACCCCTGACCGAAGCCGATTTCTTCCTGGAGCCCGTCACGATTCGCAAAAGCACCGATCAACTCCTGCTTTCCCTGGCTGTGGAGATGGATCATCGGCAACACGGCATCAACTAGCCGGACGTGTCATACCCAGCGCATTGGCTGAACTTCAGGCATACACTGAAGTCGGATTTGGTATTGGAAATGGATGTTTGGTCAGCTGCCTTTGCTGCATTCTTGCAGTAATGGTCACACATCACCAGTTCGAACCGCTTATGGTTCTACCATTGAGGTAGTTATGCAAGGAGCCAAGGTTCTAGTTGTTGACGACAGCACCAGCGTACGGAAAGTGCTGGAGAAGCTGTTGTCCACCCGTGGCCTGGTCGTCACGACCAGCGAGTCTGCCGAACAG
>CAZIXH010000252.1:0-6679 GCA_964543055.1 uncultured bacterium | reverse complement strand
TTTTGTATGGCGCGGCATAACCCCGAGACCTACGACGAGTGTATTGTCGCCCGCCTCAGATGTGTATACGGGACCACCCCTCAGGCATGGCCCCATCCAGATTCCCGAATTTGCGCCGATGGCTGAGCAGTTCGCCGGTTTTCTCGGACGCTATTCTAAAAAACCTACCGGCTCTGGAGTCCTTCTACCACCTCTGCGCGTGAGCGGCGCTAAGCGAGCCCCTCACTTGCCGCGCCAGGGGGCGCGTCCGAGGGACTTGCATATCGCTTTTGGGTCACTTGTGAGCAGATTTGGTATAAGGACCCCAGCAATAGGGAAATCGGTAGGCGGCGACGCAGACCTTCTGCAATTAGCCTCGAGCGTGTAAACTCTTCTGCGGTATGGAACGCACCTACATCATGGTCAAACCCGACGGCGTGCGCCGCGGCCTTACGGGCGAAATCATCAACCGTATCGAGCGCAAGGGCTTCAAGATTGTGGCGATGAAGAAAATGGTCATTGCCCGTGAGACCGCCGAGACCCACTATGGCGAGCACCAGGGCAAACCCTTCTTTGAAGGGCTGGTTAACTTCATTACCAGTGGGCCGGTGGTGGCGATGGTGGTTGAGGGCCCAGGGGCCATTGCTGAGATGCGCCGCCTGATGGGAGCTACCCGCCCCTGGGAGGCTGCCCCCGGTACCATCCGGGCCGACTTTGCCACCACGGTGGACGAGAACATCATCCACGGCTCCGATAGCCCCGAGAGCGCAGCCCGCGAGATCGGGATTTTCTTCAAGCCCGAAGAGATTATCGGCTAGCGCCGACGCCGCCGCTTACCCTTCCCGGCGGTGGTGGGCTCGGGCAGGCCCTTGAGGCGGGCCTCGAGCGAACGCATCTGGTCGCGCAGGCTGGCGGCTTTCTCGAAGTCCAGGGCTTCCGAAGCTGCCCACATCTCGGTCTCGAGCTGCTCCAGCAGGCTTTGTAGCACAGCGGGGTCGTCCAGTGCTACCTCGGCGGCCTCGGCCTCGTAGTCCTCGGGCTTGACCACCTTGCGCACCGATTTCTGGATGGTAGCGGGGGTAATGCCGTGCTCGAGGTTGTAGGCTTCCTGGATGGCCCGGCGGCGGTTGGTCTCGTCTATGGCGGCCCGCATCGAGTCCGAAACCGTGTCGGCATAGAGAAAAACCTCGCCCCCCACGTTGCGCGCCGCCCGCCCAATGGTCTGGATGAGGGAGCGCTCGGAGCGCAGGAAACCTTGCTTATCGGCGTCCAGAATGGCCACCAGCGAGACCTCGGGCAGGTCGAGTCCCTCGCGCAGCAGGTTGATGCCCACCAGGGCATCGAAGTAGCCCAGGCGCAGGTCACGCAAGAGGGCCTGGCGCTCGAAAGCATCGAGCTCGTGGTGCAGGTAGCGGGCCCGCACCCCATGCTCCACCAGATAAGCCGTGAGCTCCTCGGCCATGCGCACGGTCAGCACCGTCACCAGGGTGCGCTCGCCCCGCGCCGCACGGGTGCGGATGGCCCCCATCAGGTCTTCGATCTGGCCAGTGGCGGGCTTGACCGTTACCCGTGGATCCAGAAGGCCAGTGGGGCGGATGATCTGCTCAACCACCCGGCCCGAGACCTCGAGTTCGTAGGGGCCGGGGGTTGCGGAGACAAACACGATCTGTCCGGCCCGCTCCAGGAACTCACCCCACTTGAGGGGGCGGTTATCGAGGGCGCTGGGCAGGCGGAAGCCGTAGTCCACCAGGGTTTTCTTGCGCATGTAGTCGCCGTTGTACATCCCCCGAAGCTGCGGCGCGGTCACGTGCGACTCGTCGAGCAGCACCAGGTAATCGTCGGGGAAGTAGTCGAGCAGGGTGTAGGGCGCTTCGCCCGGCGCCTTGCCCGACAGAAAGCGGCTGTAGTTCTCAATGCCGGGGCAGGTGCCCATTACTTCCAGCATCTCGAGGTCGTAGAGGGTGCGCTCCTTGAGCCGCTGGGCCTCCAGGAGTTTGCCCTCGGCCTCGAAAACCTTGAGGCGCTCCTCCAGTTCCTTCCTGATTTCGGGAATGGCCTGCTTCAAGCGCCACTCTGGCGTGGCGTAGTGGCTGGCCCCCAGCAGCACAAACCCCGGCAGGTCTTTCAGCCGCTCGCCCGTAACCGGATGCACCACCGTCACGCGGTCAATGGTGTTGCCAAAAAGCTCAATGCGGATGGGCTCCTGCTCGTAGGCCGGCCAGACCTCGAGCACCTCCCCTCTGGCCCGGAAGCGCCCCGCCTCCAGTTGCAAATCGCCCCGTTCATACTGCAAATCCACCAGCCGCTCGATCAGGGCCTCACGGGGGTAGTCCTGCCCCACCTCCACAATCAGGCTCATGTTTTTGTAGTCTTCGGGGCTGCCCAAACCATAGATGGCCGAAACCGAGGCCACCACAATCACATCGCGCCGGGTGAGCAGGCTGCGGGTGGTGGAGTGGCGTAAGCGTTCAATTTCAGGGTTGATGGCGGCATCCTTCTCGATGAACAGATCGCGCCCCGGCACGTAGGCTTCGGGCTGGTAGTAGTCGTAGTAGCTGATGAAGAACTCCACCGCGTTTTCGGGGAACAGTTCACGGAACTCAGCGGCCAGTTGGGCAGCCAGTACCTTGTTGGGCGCCAGCACCAGCGCGGGGCGGTTCAGGCGGGCAATGGTCTGGGCCATGGTGATGGTCTTGCCGGTGCCGGTAGCCCCCAGCAGGGTCACGAAGCGCTCACCGTCCAGGAGCGCCTCTGAGAGCCCCTCGATGGCCCCCGGCTGGTCTCCTTTAGGTTCCGGGCCCTGGTAGCGAAACACATGACTCATCTGCACCCCCAATGTACTGGCATAGATTGTTAATTGTACTTCGCGGGGGTGTTTTCTGTCTACATCAGAACACGGTGTGCACAAAAACCCCGCCCGAAAGGGCGGGGTCTGAAGTGCGGTTCGATTAGAACTTCACTTCGTAGGTGATCTTGAAGGAGTTGCCAGTGCTGACGGTGGTGCCACCAGCATCCTGCACCGAGGCGGAAACGGCAGCCATGGTCAGGTTACCGTACTTCCACTCGAGGTACAGACCACTCACGGTACCGGTGGCCAAGCCCTGCACACCCGTGCCAAAGGGCTGACCAGCCCAGCCTTCGGAGGGGTGGGCATAGAGGCGGTCGGTGGAGATGCTGCTCACGGCGTTGCCGTAGCCAGCGAAGGGCACGGTGGAAGCAGCGCCGGTGGGCTCGCGGAGATTGGTGCCGCTGTACGAGGCATAGGCGATGCGGAACACGCTACCGGTGGTCAGGAACTCGTTGAGGGCCAGACCAATGCGGTAGTAGGTTTCGCTGACATCGTTGGAAGCGGCGTAGTCGGTGCTACGGGTGGCAAATGCACCTTCCAGCGAGGGGCGGAAGAAGATGCCCAGCGGCTGGGTGGAGCCGGTAACGCCGAACTTCAGGCTGCTGTAGCTGTCGTATTTGTCGCCCGCAGGAGCGCCAGCGACGCCGGTGAAGTTATGGTAGCGCACCAAGGGGTTGATGGTCAGGAAGCCCAGGTTGAGGCTGTAGGAAGCCGCAGCTTGCAGGTCAGAGACAGCCGCATCGCCGTTGTAGGAGTCGTAGCCCAGCAGGATATTCAGGCCGCGAATCAGAGCGTTGCTGGCATTGCCATCGTGACGCAGGCGCACACCAAAGCCACTGGTGTTGGGGTTGTAGTCGTTGGAGTTGTAGAAGTAGCCACCGCCCGTGTTGCCGTAGGCGCCACGACCACTCAGTTGGTTGGTAGCTGCGTTATTTTCCTGGGCGCTGTTGAAGTAGCCCACCAGGTTGAAGCCTGCGAAGAGGTTGATGCGGGCGCCCACGCCGAAGGCGCTCTGAGGAGCAGCACCAAAGAAGTCAGTGGAGTTGTCCAGGTAGCCGCGCACAGTCACGCCGCCCAGGATACCCAGGGTGAGGGTGCCGTCCACACCGAAACCACGGTTGTTGGCAGCGAATGGGGCCGCATCGGCCACCCCGCTGGCCACGCCAAAGTTCAGGTAGCCCTGATCCATGGACATACCGGCCCGACCATCTTCGTACTGCGGGTCAATGGCGCGGTAGTTGGCGTTCAGTTCAATGATGCCCAGCTTCACACCACCACGCACATAGAAGGCCTGGTCGGTGATGGCGCTGTTGCTCAGGTCTACAGGCTGACCAAAGGGGGTCGAGGCCACGTAGGCACCATTAAGGTTCAGCAAGCCAAACAGGTTGCCGTTCCAGTCCACACCAAAGGCCGAGCGGTTGCCCCGGTTTTCGGCGTAGTTGAGACCCGTGTTGAGGCCCAACAAATTAACCTCGGCGCGCAAACCACCGATATCGCCGTTCATGATGGGAACCCCACCACCGTTGGTGGCATCCGTCGTACCATCACCGGCCACAATGGTGAACTTGGGAGCCAGAGGCAGCTTGCTGGCATTGATGGTTGCTACTGCCGCCCGAATGGTTCCAACATCACCAGCCGCGTTATTGGAGAAGAGGTAGGGGTTGAAGCGGAAGCTGGCATCGTCGTTCTGGTACTTGATTTCGAAGGCCTGGCCCTCGAGCGCACCCTTGACGTTGACGCTGTTGACCTTGATAGCCCGGTTCAGATCCAAGCCAGCGCTGGCGAGGTCGAAGCCGGTGCCCACGCTTACTTCGGAGATGATGCCCGAGGCGTACTTCAGGTTGAAGTTAAGGCTACCACTTACACCGGTGAAGTCTTCCGAGAAGTCCACACGGCGGAAGGCGTTACGGATGCGACCAGCACGGGGGCCTGCGCCCGAACCAATGGAGTTGGTGGGGAACAGACGGTCGATGTCGAAGTCAGTACCGGTCAGGGTGGCGTAGCCGTAGGTAGCGGAGATGCTACCGGTCAGGCTGAAACGCACGGCCTCGAGCGCGGTCAGGCGGGTATCGAGGTTGCTCACCCGATCAGAGAGACGCACCAGGTCGCTGCGCAGGGCGGTGGCGAACTCCTGGATGGCGCTGACATCTTCCTTGTTGGCGAAGCTGTCGAAGTCCACGTCACCCAGTTGCTTCTCGAGGGCGGTCACGCGGTCTTGCAGGCTGAGCACGTCCTGGTTCAGCAGCACGGCCAGCTCGTTGAGAGCGCGGATGCTGTCGGCGTCGGCCTCGACCTGGGTCTTGAGGGCAGCCACATCGCCTTCCACGCCATCCAGGCGCTCGGCCAGGATCTGGGCCTGGGCCAGGGCGGTGTCGGCAGCCACCGAGGCGGCTTCGACGCGGTCGGCCAGGTCGGCCAGGGCGGCTTCGTCCATGCCGCCTTCGGGCTGAGCAGGCGCAGCCTTTAGCTCTTCGATGGCGGCCTCGAGGCGGGCAATGTCATCCTTGGTAGCAGCGTTGTCTTCCAGGGCCGACACGCGCACACCCAGGGCAGCCAGCTCGGCGGCCAGCTCCTGCACCGCGTTGCGGATGGCGGTCATGTCTTCTTCGCTCATGCCGCCGCCTTGACCCTTCACGCACTCGCCGCCCTGCTGAATCTCGTTGAGCAAGCGCTGGAAGATCAGGGCAGCCTGGTAGCGGGTCAGGTTGGTGTTACCACGGAAGGTTCCGTCGGGGAAGCCCGTGATAAGACCGCAAGCTGCGATGCGCTCGACGGCTTCTTTGGCCCAGTGTCCGGCGGGTACGTCGGAGAACTGTGCCTGACCGAAGCCGAGACCGAGCACGGTCAGCAACCCAGCCAAGTAAACTACTAGCTTCTTCTTCATTCTGCCTCCTCAAACTCTCATGTTGTGCCCAGATGGGCACCCCACAAGAACCTGAATGTTGCGGAGGCGCAGGATTTTTTTAGGGGGCGAGTTGCCGTGTTTCCTCTCCCAAAAAACCCCTTACATCCGCAACGGACGCTCGGCAAGAGGCGACCCCTTTGTGGGGCTCAAAATGCTCTCACCTTGCGCATCCGGGGGGCATCATACCCGTGTGTTTATCGGGCTGTCAAGTATGAACAAGCACACAGACGAAAAAACCGTACAATAAGTAGGGGTTTATTAACCCCAGAAAGGAGGCCAGACTACAAAGGGAGGAGCGCAGGGGGTAAGGGTGGTTCCAATGGAAGGGGTTAGGCAAATCTAATTCTGCTCCCACCGGGAGAGCCATTTTTACCTTACGAGGTGGCGGTCTTTATAGAGATAAGCAGCCAACTGCGAAAGATCGAGTTTCCGCGGATGCCGCCAGGGCGTGAACCCCGCCCTCTCTGCTGGCCCCCAGGGATTTGGGGCCAGACCAGCTCTACGGGAAAGCCAGCAGCGTGAGCGCTGGACAGCAAACGAGCAGGGTTCAACGGGAAACAAACGATTGACGGACACCAGCACACCAGCCCGGCCAGCCACCCTGGCCAGGTGCCTGCCTGTTGGGGAGGCAGGGTGCTGTCGATTTGGTGCAAAAACGGGTGGGTTGGCCCCTCTGTTGGTCTAAGGTGAAGGTGGGGGCTGACTCGAGCAAGCAACAAAACTGAATGTGAGGTTCAAGACATGTGCGGAATCGTGGGATATGTGGGTTTTCGAGATGCGTCGGAGGTGATTCTGGACGGGCTCAAGCGCCTGGAGTACCGGGGCTACGACTCGGCGGGAATTGCGGTCAAGGTCAACGGGCACCTCGAGGTGGTCAAGAAAGCGGGTAAGCTCCAGGTACTGGCCGATAGCCTGAAGGAGCACCGCCTGAGTGGGCAGTTTGGGGT
>CAZIXH010000251.1:0-3745 GCA_964543055.1 uncultured bacterium | reverse complement strand
CCACCGAAATGGCCTCAGCGGTAGAAAGGGTACCCGAGGGCGATTTGATTTTGGTTTTACCATCGGCAGTGACGCCATCACGCAGTTCGCGGAAGATGGTCACCACCCGGCGGATTTCCTCCAGGGCCGGTTTTTCACCCGGCAACTCCAGGGCTTTGCCCAGGCTCTCGACCCGGCGGCTGACAATCTCGACCTCCTCGTCCAGGGTACTGGGGGTGGGCAAAACCACCGTGTTGAAACGGCGCTTGAGGGCGCTGGAAAGCTCGTTCACGCCCCGGTCTTTGTTGTTGGCGGTAGCAATCAGGTTGAAGCCCTTGCGGGCCTGCACCTGGGTGTTCAGCTCGGGGATGGGCAGGGTTTTTTCCGAGAGAATGGTGATGAGGGTATCTTGCACGTCGGAGGGGATACGGGTCAGCTCTTCCATACGGGCAATCTTGCCCTCTTCCATGGCCCGCATGATGGGGCTCTCGACCAGCGCGGCGCGGCTGGGGCCCTCGGTCAGCAGCCGGGCGTAGTTCCAGCCGTAGCGCACGGCTTCTTCGGAAGTGCCCGCCGTACCCTGGATCAGCAGGGTCGAGTCGCCCGCGATGGCCGCCGAGAGGTGTTCGGAAACCCAGCTTTTGGCTGTTCCGGGTACGCCGTAGAGCAACAGGGCGCGGTCGGTAGCCAGGGTAGCAACGGCGATCTCGATCAGGCGACGGCTGCCGATGTACTTGGGCGTGATCTCCAGCTTGCCGGCCTGGCCGCCCATCAGGTACTCCGTAACCGCCCAGGGCGAGAGCTTCCAGTTGGGGGGTTTGGGTTTGTCGTCCACTTTGGCGAGGGCCTCGAGTTCTTCGGCATACTGGACTTCGGCGTGCTGGCGCAGGACTTGGTTCATAGCGACTCTCCTTGGAATTGAAAGGCCTGGTGCATCTGATAGCGGAACTCGAGTACCTCCACAAACTTTGCAAAAGCCGTAAACAGCGGATGCCCCGGTTTGGCAAAGGCCTCGCGCAGGCTGGGGGCAATCTGCTCAATAAAACGGGGGGGCAGTATTAGCGCCAGCTCCGACATCACGTGGACTACCCGCCAGCTCTCTTCGTTCATCTTCTGCCAGACTGAAAGGCTTTGCAGGGCGCGCCTGCTCAGGGCTTGCGCGATTTCCGCCGAGAACGGTTTGGGGTAGCTTTGCAACAACTGCCATTCCAGCCCATCCCTTCCCAGGGGCGCGGTACCGGAGTTGAGGCGGTACAGGGTTTGGGCCTCTAATTCAGCTTTGGACAGGGCTGGAATCAGGGCAGCGGCGTTTTGGCCATCCAGATGCCGCATCAGCACTGCGGCCCAGTGGGCATCCTTGAAGCGCAGGGTCGCGTTCAGCCAGGCCTTCAGCAACACGTTTCGCCATTCGTCATTCAGGGCCGAGATCCACTGCTCGGCCTCGCCCCACCAGCCGGGCGGAACCCGCTCGATGATTTGCTGCAACCACCAGGCTTTCTCGCCCATCCCATGTGGAACCGACTTTTGCTCGAGGCCATCGCGGGCCCAGTCCTTCTCGAACTGCTCAGGCAGCACCACTTCAAGACGGGCTTTTTTCAAACCCAGCATCCCCGCCGGGGTGAGCTTTAGCAGGGGCCGGGCCCGCGCCATCATGCGCTGCACCAGGCGCGATTCGGGCAGCCGATTGAGCAGGTCTGCAGCCTGAAGGCGCACCTCCTTGCGCCGGTCATCCAGACGGGATTCCAGAAAGGGTTCGTCCTCCAGCGAGAGGCAGGTTTGCATGGCCTCGAGCAGCCGGACTTTCACCTCGTGGGCCTCCCCTGCCCAGACTTCCTCTACCATCGCTCTGGCCCGCCCTGGTTCGGCGTTGCGAACCTGCTGCAAGTAGGCCAGTCTCTCCTCGAGCCGCCCTTCCTCCCACTGGGCGTGGGTCAGCTCGGCAGGCGTCACCCATTGCACAAACGGCACCCACTGCGCCACCCAGCGACCCCGCTCCCCCAGGATTAGCAGGGCCTGGGGGCGTAGCTCGGGGTTGCTGTGGGCTACCTCCAGCACCCGAAAAACCCACCCCCGGTAAGGGCGCACCTGGGCCTGCACCATCAGCCCAAACAGTTCGCCCATCAGGTCTTTCTTCCCCGAGCCAAGCTGCATCACCTCCTCAAAGTAGTGGTGCTGGCCGGGCGTGAGTTCTCCCCACCGATCTGCTGGCGCCGCCGGGGGTAAGGGGTGAGGGCTTGGAGGCAGCACCCGTCCGCTGCGCCGGTAGAGCGAAGCAACAGCCGCGCCACTCAAGAGCGCTTCTTCCTGGTTGCCGCTTTCCGGAATGGCCGATGCAATCGCTGTTCCCGCCGCACTGGGAACCGCTTGTCGCTCGGTGCCCAGCAAGGCCGCGGCGGTGAGGGCTTTCCAGTAGTCATTGACGCTCATACCCACCTCCCAGATGAACTCTGACCAGGGATGGCTGCCTCCCCCTTACCGCGCCCGCTCACATCCCCTCCTGATGGGGGAAGTTGAACAGGGTCTGCTCCGCTTCGGAATAGGCCCGCAGGGGCAGAAAGGCCTCCCCGTCCCACTCGCCAAAAAAATGCAGGGGATGGCCTCCACTGCAACCCAACAAATCATGGTGATAGATGAAAAGTGGATGGAGGGGGATTTGCAGGCCCTCGAGGCTGCGCAGGCTCCAGCGTGCAGGGTCGCCAAAGGGCTCCAGGGTTGCGGTCAGGGTGGTGGGGATGCGCTCGAGCCAGGGGTTGGCGGCTAGGGCATCACTGTAGGCACTAAGCAGTTGTTCGGCAGAGCTCTCAGGAATGGAAGCCTGGTCATCACTCTCGGCAACGCGGCCCTCCTTGAGCACCGCCCGCATCGGGTAGGCACTGGGAAAATAGGCCAGTTCACCCACCCAGGTGTTGTCGGGGTACAAAGCGGTGGCAAAGGCCGCTCTGCCGAAGGCAAATTCCAGCACCAGCGCGTACTGCCCACTGGCTTCTAAACGCAACCAGGTGCGGCGAGCCCGCAGTTTTTCTTCCTGCACCACCGCCTGACCCAGCACCAGCCAGACGCCCCCCACACCTGCTTGGGCCTGCACCTCCTCTTGCGATTGGGTAAAGCCCACCGCCGTGCGAACGTCGGCTTGATGGGCTTCGGGCAGGCTTTCCAGACGGCTATAGGCCTGGGTAAGCAGGTAGATACGGCCCAGCTGTTCCAGCAGGCGTTCCTGCCAGCCCGCCCTGCTGGTATGTGCGGAAAGCCCGCGCACCATGCGGGCCAGACCAGGGGCCTGGGCATCCACCAGCCGGGCCGCCATATCTTCCCAAAACTTGTAAGGCTTGCTCTGGGCTTGGGCCAATCCGCCCCGCACCAGGTCGCGCAGCCAGAGGTTCAACTCAGCGATGCCAGCAGACACTTTCTTCGCCCGGGCCTCCTCCCGCTTAATCCGGGCGGTTTGGTCTACTTCGTTGGGCTGGGCGGTTTTTTCGGCTTTGGCCTCGGCGCGTTTTTGCTGGCTTTCCAGCCATTCTGCCACCCAACTGGGGGGGTCGGCAGGTTTGAAAGCCCCGGGCTCTGCGGCAAACATCCACAACAGTCCCAGCGCGTGTTTACAGGGAAACTTGCGGCTGGGGCAGGAGCACTTGCTGGTGCCGTCGGAGAGGTTCAGGCGGGTCTGATAGGGCAGCTTACCGCTACCCTGGCACTCCCCCCAGATGGCCGTCTCGTTACGGGCAAACCAAACCCACTTGGAGGGGCTCGAGAGTTCCCGCCCGGATTT
>CAZIXH010000250.1:0-7011 GCA_964543055.1 uncultured bacterium | reverse complement strand
CCTCCCCTACGCTGTAGGGGAGGAACAATCGAAGTTTTCGTTGGTGAAACAGTAGAGGGCTTGATGTAGCCCTTCAACGGGGCCACTACTGTACGGGCATCTACACGACGCTGCACTAATACCAACTCTGCGCGTGAGCGGCGCTAAACGCGCCCCTCACTTGCCGCGCCAGGGAGCGCGTCCGAGGGACTTGTATATCGCTTTTGGGTCACTTCTGAGCAGATTTGGTATAAAAACGCCCACGCCTATCGCGCCCTTCACCGACGTGGCCGCCCAAGAAAACGAGAAGGGACAAGCAGACGTGCCTCACCCCGGCCCATAGGTGCTTAGGTTTCGAGTTCCCAGGCGGCCACTGTTCTGTCGAGGGGGAGGCTTTCTTGGAGTCGGATGGCTCAAAATGTGTGAAGAGCGATCTATTCGTAAAAGCCCTGGTGCGGTGTCGGCACCTTCTCCTGCCCAGGGGAGAGGGCGGCTAGTTCATATGGATTTGGTATCAGAGGGGTTTTGATGGGCCTGCCAGCGCTCCTGGAGTTTTTCGAAAATCCGCAGGAGTTTGGCCCTGGGCAAGATTACCTGCTCGGTGTAGCCCTCGCCAATCTGGTCGCCCAACTCGTTCCAGGCGGTGCACCGGGCATGTACGCGGTTGCCCTCGGTGCGGAGGTGTTCGGCCACTATACGTACCTTCATGCCCGGTAGGGCCGAGGCCCGGTGATCCACGTTCACCTTGGAGCCGATGCCCTCGTCGCCCTCTTCCAGGAAGGGCAGGATGATTTTGCGGCCCGCCAGCTCCATGTGCTTGGCCATCCAGTAGGTGGCATAGACCGGGTGCAGTTTGCCGAGCTGGGGGTCGTCGGGGTGTTCGAAGTCCACGGTCATCTCATCGGTAACGACCGTCTCGAAGGTGGCCTGGTAGCCGGGGGGGATGGGTTTCATAATTCTGCCGACAGCGAATAGCGAATGGCTTGTGTGTTTGGTTCAAGGCCATCCGCTATGGGCTTTTAGCTTATTTTACGCAGGTCCGCCACCCGCTTGAGCTTGCCGCCTTCGCTGCGGGGGGCGCTGCCGGGGTTGATAAGCGAGACCCGCACCGAGACGCCCACGTTGTCCTTGATTTTTTTGGCGACCTTTTCGCGCAGGCTGTGCAGCCGGTGATCGGCCTCGATCACTTCGTCGGAGAGAATCTTCTGACCGATTTCCCGGAAGAAGGGTTCGGAGACCTCGAGCTTCAGCTCCACCTCGTCCATTGTTCCCTCGCGGGTGAGCACAATCTGGTAGTGCGGGGCCACCTCGGGAATCTCCTTCAGCACCGCCTCGATCTGGGTGGGGTAGACGTTTACCCCGCGCACAATCAGCATGTCGTCGGTGCGGCCCCGAATCTGGGCCATGCGGGCGTGGGTACGTCCAGAGGCCCCCGGTTCGCGGGTAAGGAAGGTCAGGTCGCCCGTCCAGTAGCGCAGGATGGGCAGGGCTTTTTTGGTCAGGGTGGTGAAGACCAGCACCCCCACCTCGCCCTCGGGCAGGGGGTCGCCGGTATCGGGGTCTACGACTTCGGGGTAGAAGTGGTCCTCCCAGATGTACGAAAGCCCCTCGCGCTCGGTAACGTCTTCGTTGGCTACGCCGGGGCCGATAATCTCCGAGAGGCCGTAGATGTTGGTGGCCTGAACCCCCAGCCCCGCATCCACGCTCTGGCGGATGGCTTCGGTCCAGGGCTCGGCGCCCAGAATGGCGTACTTGAGGCTAATTTCCTCCGGGCTGACCCCTCGGCTCTTGAACTCCTCGGCCAGCGTCTGGGCATAGGAGGGGGTGCAGGAGATCATCTCGGGTTTGAAGTCCTGGATCAGCATGATTTGCCGGTCGGTCATGCCGCCGGAGATGGGCACCACAATCATGCCCAGTTTTTCGGCCCCGCCGTGCAGGCCCAGCCCGCCGGTAAAGAGACCGTAGCCATAGGCGTTGTGCAGCATCATGCCGGGCCGCCCGCCGGCGGCGGCCAGGGAGCGAGCGACCACCTCGGCAAAGACCTCGAGGTCGCCTCGGGTATAGCCCACCACGGTGGGCTTGCCGGTGGTGCCGGAGGAGGCATGGATGCGGGCCAGCTCGTGGCGGGGCACGGCAAACAGGCCAAAGGGGTAGGTATCGCGCAGGTCTTTCTTTTTGGTAAAGGGCAGCTTGTGCAGGTCCTCGATACCCCGAATGTCGCTGGGCTTGAGCCCTCGTTCGTCGAAGGCTTGCTTGTAGAAGGGCACCCGCTCGTACACGTAGGCCACCTGCTCGCGCAGGCGTTCACTTTGCAGAGCGGTCAGTTTGGGGCGGGGGAGGGTCTCGAGTTCGGGTTGAAACATGGGCATAGGCACCTCTTATAACTTGAGCTTCATCCCCTCGTGACTGGAAATGAAACCCAGGCGTTGATAAAAGCGGTGGGCGTCTTTGCGGGTTTTGTCGGTGGTGAGCTGAAGCAGGGTGCAGCCACGGGCACGGGCGTACTCGATGATCCACTCCATCGCCACCCGGCCCAGGCCCTGGTTGCGCTGGGCATGGTCAATCCGCATGGCCTCGAGCTGCGCGCGCCAGGCACCCTGGCGGGACATACCCGGTATGAGGCTGAGTTGAAAGGTGCCCACAATGCGGCCCTCCTGCTCCACCACCGCCAAAAACTGGTTGGGGTCGGCCTCGAGGGCCTCGAAGGCCCGGTAGTAGCTCTCGGGTAGCGGGTGGGTGAAGGCTTCTCGAGTCTGCCCCAGGGGGTCGTCGGCCAGGAGCCGGACAATCTCGGGCACGTCGGCGCGGTTGGCCCGGCGGATCAGGCCATGGCCCTCGGGCAGGGGGAAGGCTTCGCTCATAGGGCGGTCATCCCCCCATCCACCGCCAAGACCTGCCCGGTCACGTAGTCCGAGGCCGGGGTGCACAGGTACAGGGCGGCGGCAGCCAGCTCGCCGGTTTTGCCAATGCGGCCCAGCGGGGTGCGCTCGCGCACGAGTTGCTCGGTGCGGGCCAGCAGTTTTTCGGTCATGCGGGTCGGGAAGAAGCCGGGGGCCAGGGCGTTGACCCGGATGCCCAAAGGCCCCCACTTGACCGCCAGGTCGCGGGTGAGGGCAATCAGCGCCCCCTTGGAGGCTGAGTAGGCGGCGGCGTCCATGACTTCGCTGGGGCTACCGGCCAGTCCGGCCACCGAGGCGATGTTGAGAATTTTGCCATAGCCACGGGCCTTCATGCTGCGGGCGGCAATCCTCGAGGCCAGAAAAGCCCCCGTGATGTTGATGTCCAGCACCTCGCGGATTTTCTCCACCGGCACTTCCAGCGCATCCTGGCCCCAGGTGACGCCGGCAGCGTTGACCAGGATGTCTACGGGCCCGGTGCGGGCAAAGGCGGCCTCGAGGCTCCCTTCATCCTGCACGTTGCCCACAATGGGAACGGCATCCGGAATGAGCCTCAGGGCCTCCTCAAAAAAGCTTTCGCGCCGGGCCAGAAGGGCCACCCGGGCCCCGGCTTCGCGCAAACCTGCGGCAATCTCCAGACCCAGGCCCCTCGAGCCCCCGGTCACCAGGGCGGTTTTGCCGCTTAGATTGAACTGCTCGAGGACTCTCATGGTTTCACCCGTCGATTGTCCATAGCTTATCGTTTTTGCATCCGGTATCGGTTACACGCTTTCAATCACCATCGCAATTCCCTGGCCCACCCCAATGCACATGGTGGCCAGGCCGAACTGCACCTTGCGACGCTGCATCTCGTGCACCAGATGGGTCAGGATGCGGGCTCCCGAGGCGCCCAGGGGGTGACCGATGGCAATGGCCCCTCCGTTCACGTTGAGCCGTTCATCCTCGGCCTCGAGGCCCCACTCCTGCAGCACGGCCAGGCTCTGGGCCGCAAAGGCCTCGTTAAGCTCAATCAGGCCGATGTCCTTCAGGGTGAGCCCGGCCCGCTTCAGGGCTTTCTCGGTCGCGGGCACCGGCCCAATGCCCATAATGCGGGGCTCCACCCCCGCCACCGCCATGGCCCGAACCCTGGCCATGGGCTTCAGCCCGTGGGTGTTGGCGTAGTTCCGGGTGGTCAGGAGCACTGCCGCAGCGCCGTCGTTGAGCGAGGAGGAGTTGCCTGCGGTTACGCTGCCGCCCTGCCGAAAGACCGGCTTGAGCTTGGCGAGGGCCTCGAGGCTGGTGTCGGCCCGGGGCCCCTCGTCGGTCTGGATCAGCGTGGGGTTGCCCTTGCGATCCCTGACCTCCACCGGCACCATCTGGCTTTGCAGCACCCCGCTTTCTTGTGCGCGGAGGGCTTTTTGGTGGGAGTACAGGGCAAACTCGTCCTGGGCCTCGCGGGGAATCTGGTACTGCTCGGCCAGGTTTTCGGCGGTCTCGCCCATGGCGTCGGTGCCGTAGAGGGCTTTCATCTGGGGGTTTACCATTCGCCAACCCAGGGTGGTGTCGTACATGGTGACGTTGCCGGTGGCAAAACCCCGCTCGGCCTTGGGCATCACCCAGGGGGCGCGGCTCATGCTCTCGACCCCCGCGCCGATGTACACCTGGCCCTCGCCCAGCATCAGGGCCCGGGCCGCGCTCGCCACAGCGTCGAGCCCGCTGCCGCACAGCCGGTTGATGGTGGTGCCCCCAACCTCGATGGGCAGGCCCGCCAGCAGCAACGACATGCGGGCCACATTGCGGTTGTCCTCGCCGGCCTGGTTGGCGCAGCCCATGTACACGTCTTCCACATCGCTACCGGGGATGCCGGTGCGCTCCAGCAGGGCTCTCAGGGGAATGGCCCCCAAGTCGTCGGGCCGCACCGAGGACAGAACGCCCCCGTGCTTGCCTACAGGCGTGCGAACGGCGTCAACAATTAGCGCTTCTTCCATACATTTATTGCAAAACTCCTCTCCTTGCCGCTCTTAGGGCTTCAAGCCGAAGCATCTAACCGGTACACGGTTCCCACAAATAAGGCCACCACCTGGCCCCCGCGCTGGATCTCGATGCGGTAGGTGGCGGTGCGCCGGCCCAGGTTTTCTTCGCTGGCGTGGGCCTCGAGCTGGTCTCCCGCCCTGACCGCCTTGAAATACTGCATCTGGGTTGAAAGGGCCACGGCGGGCGTACCGTGGGAGTTGGAGGCCAGTGCAAAGGCGGCATCGGCCAGGCTGTACAGAAAACCGCCATGGCAGGAGCCGTGGATGTTGAGGTGCTCGGGCCGCACACGGGCGGCCACCACGGCTTTTCCGGCTTCAACCCGCAGGGTTTGTAGGCCCAGCAACTGCATGTAGGGATCGGTGGTGGTCATGTTCAGGCTTCGGTTTTGGTGCGGATGCCCAGGTAGCTCTCAATCACCCGTGGGTCGTGCAGCAGATCCTGCCCCCGGCCCTCCATGACCAGCTCACCGGCCTCGAGCACATACCCCCTGTCGGCCAGCTTGAGGGCCATACGGGCGTTCTGCTCGACTACCAGAATGGGCACGCCCTGGCTCTTGAGTTCGCCCAGGATGTGAAAAATCTCCTGCACGATCAGCGGGGCCAGTCCCAGACTGGGCTCGTCCAGCAGCAGTAGTTTGGGCCGGGCCATCAGGGCCCGCCCGATGGCGAGCATCTGCTGCTCCCCCCCGGACATGGTGCCCGCAAGCTGCTTGCGGCGTTCGCGCAGGCGCGGAAAGAGGGTATAGACGCGCTCGAGATCCTCGCGGATACCTTTTTCGCGTCGCTGGTATCGGGTAAAGGCCCCCAGCATCAGGTTGTCCTCCACCTCCATAGAGGCGAACAACTCGCGCTTTTCCGGCACCATCACCAGGCCCGCGGTAGCCAGTTCCTCCGGGCTACGACGGCTCAGGGCCTGCCCCTGGTAACGCACGGTGCCGCTGGTACTCACCAGGCCCACGATCCCCTTCAGGGTGCTGCTCTTGCCCGCCCCGTTTGGGCCAATCAGGGTGATGGCCTCGCCCGCGCCCACCGAAAGCGACAGGTTGCGAACCGCCTCCACGGCCCCGTAGCGCACGGTAAGGTTCTGCACTTCCAGTACGCTCATCTTCGCTCCTTTGCCCTGGGCCCCATCACGCCGCCTCCCCCAGGTAGGCCTCGATAACCTTGGGGTTGCGCTGCACCTCGGCAGGGGTGCCTTCGGCCAGCTTTTCCCCATAGTGCATGACGACTACGCGGTCTACCAGGCCCATCACCAGATCCATGTCGTGGTCTACCAGCAGCACCGTAACCCCTTCGTTCACCAGTTTGCGAATCAGGGCGGCAAACTGGCGTTTTTCCCCGGCCCGCAGACCGGCAGCGGGTTCGTCCAGGAGCAGCACCTCGGGCCCCGAGGCCAGGGCGCGGGCAATTTCCAACAAGCGGAGCTGCCCAATGGCCAGGCCATCGGCTTTCTGGTGGGCAATCTGGGCCAGCCCGACCCGCTCGAGGGCCCGGTAGGCCTCGGCCAGGGCGGCCTGTTCCTCGGCCTGGCTGAGCCCAAACATCGAGGCCACCATGCCGCGCCGGGTGCGGGCGTAGGTGCCCAGGGCAGCGTTTTCCAGCACGGTCATCTCGGGGAAGAGGTGGGGGTGCTGGAAGGTGCGGGCAATGCCGAGCCGGTGCACCTCGTAGGGCATCCGCCCGGAGATGACCTGCCCCTTGAAGCGCACCTCGCCTTTGGTTGGGGGGAAGACCGAGGTAATCATGTTGAAGCAGGTGGACTTGCCCGCCCCGTTGGGGCCAATCAGGGCCAGAATCTCGCCTCGGTGAAGCTGGAAGTTCATGCCGTTCACCGCCAGCAAACCGCCAAACTGCTTGGTGAGGTTGCGCACCTCGAGCACCACCTCGCCCGCCTGGCCCGCGGCCAGCCGGGTCGGCAGGCCCTGGCCGGTGGGGTTTTGTGGCCGGGCTTTGGGCAGGTAGCGTTCGATGAAAGGCCACAGGCCCTTGGGAGCAAACATCAAAATCAGCACCAGAATCAGGCCGTAGGCGATGATCTCGTAGTTCCCGGTACGGCCAAAAATGCGCGGCAGGAGGCCCTTGAGGATTTCCTCGAGGCCCGTTACCAGTCCCGAGCCCAGAAT
>CAZIXH010000249.1:0-4053 GCA_964543055.1 uncultured bacterium | reverse complement strand
GGTCGTCGGCAGCGTCAGAGGTGTATAAGAGACGGCGTTTAAGGCCAAAGGCTTGAAGCCGAAAGCTGGTCTAAAAAGTGCCTGGAGCCTTGAGCTTTGGGCTTTCAGCGCTTTACACATACTGCTTCCCGGTGGGGTCGGGCAGCACCGGGGGGTGGCCCGCTGGGGTATGAATGAGGCCATAGGACTCGGCCATGCGACGCAGGCGAGCCTCGATCTCGGGGGTGGTGGGGCCTAAGGGCTCGCGCCACTCTTTCTCGCACAGGCCCATCCAGGCCAGGACTGTTTTGAGCGGGATGGGGTTGGTGTCCCAGAAGACCGCGTCGTTGGCCTCGAGGCCGAAGTAGTGAAGCTCGAGGGCCTCTTTGTACCGGCCCTCCAGGGTGAGCTGGCACATCTCGGCGGTTTCTTTGGGCAGCCAGTTGGCAGTGGCGGCGATGGTGCCCACCGCGCCGACGCACATCATGGGGAAGGTGAGGGCCTCGAGGCCGCAGTACACCTTGAAGTCCCGCCCCACCCGGCGCAAGAGCTCCGAGACGTACTCCACGTCCTTGGAGGAGTGCTTGATGCCTACGATGTTCTTGAAGTCGCGCCTGAGGCGGGCCACGGTCTCGATCTTGATCTCGATGCCCGAGCGCCCCGGAATGTTATACAGCACCACCGGTATCTCCGGTACGGCCTGGGCCACCTGGCCAAAAAAGCGGTAGAGCCCCTCCTGGTTGGGCTTGATGTAGTAAGGGGTAATCACCAGCGCGCCCTGAGCACCCATCTTGTGGGCGGCCTGGGTGATTTCCAGGGTTTCGTCGAGCCGCAGGGTGCCGGTTCCGGCCAGCAGGGGCACGCGGCCCCGAATGAAGCGCAGCGCCAGTTCAATCAGGTACTTGCGCTCCTCCACGGAAAGGGTGCCCGGTTCGCCGGTGGTGCCCCCCACGCTCAGGGCATGGGAGCCGGCCTCGATCTGCCGCTCGATGAGCCGCTCGAGGGCGGCCTCGTCAATCGCACCGTTCTTGAACGGTGTCACCAGGGGTACGATGCTGCCTTTGAACTCGACCATTGCACTCCTTTGCGGGTATGTAGCCCAGGTTGCTTATCGTCCTGCTTAGATGGTTAATATATTAAGTAAAATTGTAGCATAGTTTGCAAGCCCAGGTACAATTGTCCCCAATCTCAAACTCTATGGCCTCCCCCCTACCCAAAGACCCCTCCAGCCGGCTTTTGCGCGACCTGACCCACTCCTTGCCCATGTCGCTCTTGCGAGCCCGTGAGGCGGTGGTGCAGCGCTTTCGCGAGGTGCTCTCGCGGCATGGTCTGACCGAGCAGCAGTGGCGCATCCTGCGAGCGCTGGATGGGCGAGAAGGGCAGGAAATTTCGCAGTTAGCTGAGCAGTGCCAGATTCTACCGCCCAGCATGAGCGGCATCCTGAAGCGCATGGAGCAGCGGGGGCTGGTGCTTCGCAAAGCCAACCAGGCCGATGGCCGCAGCGTCCTGGTGACCCTGACCAAAGACTCGCAAGCCCTGGTCGAGCAGATCAAACCCGAGATTGTGGAAGTCTATGCAGAAATTGAGCGAATACTGGGGAAGCGCAAGCTCGAGCAGCTCTACGCCTTGTTGGAAGAACTGGAAAATGGCTTGCTGGGAGGCGAGGGCCAGACCGGGTGAGGTTGGCCCGGCCTTGCTTTCTATTGGTAGGGAGTAAATTCCTCGAGCCAGGCCAGGTTTTGCGGCTGGAATTCTTCGCGCAACATTCCGAATAAATGTACGTCTTCTTTGATGCCCTGGCGGGTTTCGTGCTGGCGTAAAACACCCTCCCGCATGAAGCCCAGTTTCTCCAGCAGGTTTATCATCCGACTGTTGGAACTGTGTACTTCAGCCATGATGCGTCGCAAGCCCAGCTCGGTAAAGCCGTGCTCGATCATCTGGAGGCCCGCAGCATAACCCACCCCCTGTCCCCGGTGAATCTCTTCGCCAATAGCAATGCGGAACCGAGCCCGCCGTTCCAGCGGATTGAGTTCGCGCAAATCCACAAAACCCACCAGATGGCCTTCGGGGTACTGCGCGGTCTTGACCACAATTCCCTTGCGCACCAGGTCTACCGGTGGGTTGTTAAGCAAGCGGACAAACCAGTCCTGCAATTGCTCTGCGGGCAACCCCACCGGCCAGCCATTGGCCAGACAAAAGGCTTCATCGCGACTCCACTCGAGTACCCGGGAAAGATCGCTCATCACCAGTGGGCGCAGATGCACTTCTAACATGGTCTTCCTACCTTACAACCCCTTTCAACCAGGTAGGGTGAAATTCACCCGAATTCACGTCAGGTCATTGGTCTTTATGCCCTGTTCACGCAGTTGGCTGTTTAGAGGAAACGGTGTGCTTGGTTTGTGCTCACATGCGGAGATATGGACACGGCTTTGACGGCTTCCCGGCAAAGCGCTACCCTCAGGGGGTTGTGGTGCGAGCCCGACCCCAGGTACTGCTGCGCTTGCGCGAAGGTGAGAAATCCTACGCGGAGCGGGTTCTGTTTAGCGAGGCCGATTTCTGGCTCGAGCAGGGTGAGCGGGCGGTTCTGGTGGGACCCAATGGAGCCGGCAAGAGCACTTTGTTTCAGGTGCTGAGCGGGCGGCTGTCGCTCGAGGGAGGCCAGCTAAAGCGCTCTGGAGGGGTTCGTGTGGTCTATCTGCCACAGGATTTTCGCCCAAGCGGTTCGGCCGTGTATGCGCTGGCCTACAGCATGACCCCCCTGCACCGGGCCGAGCAGGCACTCTCCCGCACCCCACCCGAACGGGCGGGCGAGGTATGGAGCCAGATCCGTGAACTTTCGTTCTGGAAAGGGCGGGTGGCCCGCACCCTGGCCGACTTTGGTCTGGATTCGCTCTGGGAGCAACCTGCGGAGAAGCTTTCCGGGGGCGAGGGTGTGCGCTTGGGGCTGGCGATGGCGTTTCTTTCCGGTGCGGAGGTCTTGCTGCTGGACGAGCCCACTACCCATCTCGACCTGCGAATGCGCCTGCGTCTGGAAGAGATGTTGTTGGCTTATCCCGGTGCAGTCGGGCTGATTTCCCATGACCGGGCGCTGTTACAGCGGGTGGCCACCACGGTCTACCACCTGGAAGCCGGGCGCTTGTTCCGGGTAGCAGGGGGCTATGCCACCTATTTACAAGAGCGCGAACGCATTCGGCGAACCCTGGAAAAAGCCCGCCACGAAGCTGAAAAAGAGCGCCAGCGGCTGCTGCAAGCCATCCCAGACCGGAGGCGGCCCGGTTCGGATCGCCGGACCCGCGAAAGGGCTTCGCTACAAACCCGAGCCGAGCGTATCCAGATGCCCGATCCCCTGCCCCCCGAGCGCCGCTGGAGCCTGGAAATTGCAGCGGAGGGGACTCCCAGGCTGGTGCTCGAGGCGAAGGGCTTGAAAAAGTCCTATCCAGGCACAGGTGCAGCCGAGCAGGGTGGAGGAGACGAGGGCCAGCGCTGTGTAATCCGTGAGGCCACCCTTCGCATCTTCCGGGGGGACCGGATTGCCCTGGTAGGGGCCAACGGGGCCGGCAAGACCACCCTGCTCCGCTTGCTGCTCTCCAGAGAACTGCCGGACGACGGCGAGCGAACCCTGGGCTACGGGGTGAGCACCGGCTACCTCGACCAGCTCTACCACGGCCTGGAACCCGACCAGCCCATCTTTGCCCAGTTTGCCTCGAGGTTCGGGGAGGCGCGGGCGGCGGCGTTGCTGGGCCGGATGGGCTTTCGCCCCCCGCACTGGCACGACACCCCCCGCAGTTTTTCCGGCGGTGAGCGGGCCCGCGCGGGCCTGGCCTTGCTGGGGGCCTTGCGGGCGGGTCTCTTGGTAATGGACGAGCCCACCAACCACCTCGAGCTCGAGCTGCTCGAAGCCCTCGAGAGAGCCCTGACCGACTACCCCGGCACGCTCTTGTTTGTCTCGCATGACCGCGAACTGGTCAAAAAGGTAGCCACCCGCTTCTGGGGGCTGGAAAACGGGGTGCTGGTGGAGTACCCCAGCTATGCCGAGGCCGAGGCCGCCATGCTGGGCAAGCCCGCCCTGCGGCT
>CAZIXH010000248.1:0-2563 GCA_964543055.1 uncultured bacterium | reverse complement strand
AAATCTCCTCGTGCCCGTGCCGGTTTGGTGGCGGGCTGCGACTTTTTGACAACCTGCAGTGGCACCTCCCACACTTCCGCACAGACCGTTTTTTGCACAGCGCGGCCGCCACGCACTTGCGGTATGTTCGTGCTTGAGGGTCAGTCAACCAACTTTAGCCGTACAACCCACTTTCAGAGATACATAAGGTGAGAGTCGGTGGTTGAAGGCAGTAAACGGGTTTTTATCGCCTGTCCCCCAACCCCTCACCCCTGTTCCCGGCCTACAGTTCCCATGTTTTACAAAGTGTTCAGGCAAAGGTGGCGTTACCCCTTCACCGACCCCGCCAACAGCCCCCGAATGAAATAGCGCCCCAGGAAAATGTAGACCAGAAGCGTTGGCAACGCGGCCAGCAGGGCCCCCGCCATGGGCAGGTTCCACTTCACCGCCTCGCCGCCTGCGAGCTGGGCCAGGGCCACCGTGATGGGCTGGTTGGCCGGGCTGCTTACCAGCGTCACGGCAAACAAAAACTCGTTCCAGATCTGGGTGAACTGCCAGATGATCACCACCACAAACCCCGGCACCGAGAGCGGGAACACGATGCGGCTATAGATGCCAAAAAAACCCGCCCCATCAATGCGCCCGGCCTCGATCATCTCGTCGGGGATTTCAGCGTAGTAGTTGCGGAAGATCAGGGTGGTGATGGGCAGCCCGTACACCACGTGTACCAGAATGAGGCCCCACAGCGTGCCACCCAGCCCAATCTCGCGCACAAACTGAAACAGCGGTATCAGCACGGCCTGATAGGGGATGAACATGCCGAAGAGCATCAGGGGAAAAACGATGTTGGCCCCTGGGAATTTCCATTTGGCCAGCACGTAGCCGTTCAGCGAGCCCAGCATGGCCGAGAGCAGGGTAGCAATAACGGTCAGAAAAAAGCTGTTTTGCAGCTTGGGCAAAAAGGCGGTCCAGGCCTGGGCAAAGCTCTCCCAGTACCACACCTTTGGTAGTTGCCAGGTGCTGCTCAGGGTAATGGCCGAGGGTTCCTTGAGCGCGGTCACGATCACCAGGTAGACCGGCAGCAGGAAGAACAGCGTGGCCACAAAGAGCACCGCGTACTGAAGCACACGCCCAATCATCGCCGCACCTCGCTTTTAAGCTGGCTGTACAGGTAGGGCACAATCACGGCGGCTACCAGCAAGAGCAGAATCATCCCGATGGCCGCCCCCTTGGCAATCTGGTTGGCCCGGAAGGTGGTCAGGTACATGAGCAGGGCGGGTACGTCGGTAGGGGCGTTGTCGGCCCCGGCCATGGCGAAGATCAGGTCGAAAATTTTCAGGCTGATGTGGCCCAGAATAATCATGGCCGAGAGCGTGATGGGGGCCAGTAGCGGAAAGATGATGCGCTGGTACAGCTGCCACTCCGAGGCGCCGTCCACCCGGGCGGCCTCCCGCAGTTCCTCGGGGATGCCGCGCAGCCCCGCCAGGTACAGGGCCATGGTGTAGCCCGACATCTGCCAGACGGCAGCCAGAATAATGCCAATAAAGGCCAGGTTGAAGCCGTGCAGCTCGTCGAAGGGCAGGGGTTGCAGGGTGCGGCCCAGGGTAAAGGCCCACAAAAGGAGCAAGGCTGCCGAGCCGGAGGCAATATAGCCCCGCCGCCGCTCACCGCCCCGGAAGGCCGCAATGGCGATAAACACCAGCACCACACTCACCACCAGCGCGGTGATGAAGGGCAGGTCGTTCCAGCTCACCTGCCAGATCTGCTCGCGGCTGGTGAGCCAGGCGAACTCGCCCTTGGGCAGCCCCACCAGGGTGGGGAGCTGGTTGACGCCGCCCTGCGGTTGCAGCATCCAGCGCCAGATGGTGCCGGTCACGATGAACGACAGCGACATTGGGAACAAGAAGATGGTGCGGAAAAACCCCTCCCCCTTGGGGCTTCGGTCCAGCACAATGGCCAGCCCCAGCCCCACGCCCAGGCAGCCCAGAATGAAGAACACCGTAAAGAAAAAGGTGTTGACCAGATCCTGACGGAACCGAGCATCCACAAACCCGGTAAAGAGTTCGCGGTAGTTTTCAAAGCCGATGAAGCGAATCTGGGGGTTGGCCGAGAGGGCCTGGGTCGGATCGCGGCCCCAGTCGGTGAGGGAGGTATAAAAGGTCTGGAAGATAAAACCGTAAACGAAAATGCCCAGCAGCACCAGCGAGGGCAGGATGACCAGGAAGCCGTAGAGGGTATCTTTGTTTCTGAACCAGTTCATCTGTACCTCTTGGGGTGGCACCTCGCTAGATTAGACAGGCAGTTCTTTGTTTGTGTGGCAGCGTGGTGGGTTATTTTGCCGGGTTCATTCCGAGCGGTGCAGATTTTTTGTCGGTTACGCCGCCTCGGACGGGTTGGATGAGCATTTCCGAGGGGGGTTGTGCGAATAAAGGCAGAGGGGCAGGTCAAGAGACCTGCCCCTTCGGCTGAACTACTGGCCCAGACGAACCTGGGTGGCAATGGCCTGGGCTCCGTTTGCGCCGCGCTGGGCGTTGCGCCCCGTGAGGTTGATTTCCTTCCCGGTGCCAACCTGGCTTGTGCAATG
>CAZIXH010000247.1:0-4291 GCA_964543055.1 uncultured bacterium | reverse complement strand
CGGGCCGAAATCTGGCAGCTCGACGTGGGCCAGGGCGATGCCACACTGATACGCTTGCCGGGCAAGGTGGAGATTTTGGTGGATGGGGGCCGGGACTGGGCCTATCCCAGACTGGAAGGTGCGCTACGAGCCCTGGGGGTGGACGACCTGGATCTGGTGATTGCCACCCACCCCGATGGGGATCATGTACAAGCCTTGCCTCTGGTTATGCAGAACTTTCCGGTAGGTACGCTGGTCACTGGCCCCAGGGTGCGGGGGGACGAATTAGACGATGCCTTGCGGCAGGCAGCCCGTCGTCAAGGGGTGAAGGTGATACAGGCAGGGGCCGGTACGCAGCTCGAAATGGCCGGGGCCCGCCTGCGCTTTCTGGGGCCGCAGGGCCGTGAAGCGCTGGACAACGACCGCAGCCTGGTGTTTGTGCTGGAGTTCCGGGGTCGCAAAGTCCTGTTCACCGGCGATGCGCCCTTGTCCGCCGAAGCCCGTTGGAGAGGGGAAAAAGTGGACATTCTCAAAGTAGGGCATCACGGCTCCGATACCAGTACCGGCGAACAGTTGCTGCTAAGTTTTCAACCCAGGGTGGCCCTGATCGGGGTGGGCAATAACCCTTACGGACACCCCACCCGATCCGTGCTGGGGCGATTGAATCAACACGGTGTGGAGATTCGCCGCACCGACCTCGAGGGCGCGATTCGTATAACCTTACGCTAGGGCGGTTTGCGGTTTGATTCGAGGAACGGGAGGATGGCAAACCCAGGTTAGCCACAAAGCAGCTACCGCCTAACGGCCACCCCCTCGCCTCTCCTCGAGATTATTTCTTGAAATCGCCCTATCGCGCTCTAAACTTCCCCCATCTGTGTTTTTCGTACCTTATACCAACTCTGCGCGTGAGCGGCGCTAAACGCGCCCCTCACTTGCCGCGCCAGGGGGCGCGTTCGAGGGACTTGTATATCGCTTTTGGGTCACTTCTGAGCAGATTTGGTATCAGAGCCCCCACCATGAGCGTAAATGTGGGCTGGAAGCCTCCAATACTTTCTGCCATGTGCTGCCATTGGGCAAGCTCACAGTGGGGTAACTTGGGTCAGGCTTCGTAGCCCAAAGCCTGTAAGATGGCACTTAGCTCCTCTTCAGAGTGGTAACTAATTTCGATTTTACCCCTCCTGAGCTGGGTGAAGCGAACCTTGGTGCCGAGCCGACGCGAAAGGTTGCGGGCAATCTCGGCATAGGCCTCCTCGCCTCTGGAACGGGCGCCCTGTGCCGCCGGTTTGTCTTTGAGTTTTTCGGTCTCGCGTACACTGAGTTGCCTGGAAAGCACCTCTGCCAAACCCCAGTTACGTCTTGATTCGGGCAGCATCAACAGCGCTCTGGCATGTCCTGCACTTATTTTGTTCTCTTCAAGGGCTTGCATGATTTCGGGGCCCAGGTGCAGTAGCCGCAGGGCGTTGGTCACGGTTACTCGGGCCTTCCCCACTGCCTTGGCCACCTCTTCCTGGGTCATCCCCATATCTACCAGCTTTTTGTACCCTTCGGCCTCTTCCAGGGGGTTGAGATCTTCACGCTGGAGGTTTTCGATCAGGGCGATCTCGAGGGCCTCTCGCTCGCCGATGTCCTTGATGACCACCGGTACCTCGCGCAATCCGGCCATCTGAGAGGCCTTATAGCGCCGCTCCCCCGCCACCAGCTCGTACATATCCCCCTTGGGGCGCACCAACAGGGGCTGCAACAGGCCTTTTTCCTTGATGGAAGCTGCCAGTTCATCCAGCGCCACCGGATCAAAGAGGCGGCGGGGCTGTCCAGGGTTGGGTTTGATCAGGGCCAGGGGCAGTTTGGTCAGCGAGGCTGGGGTTTTGGGCAGCAGGGCCTCCAACCCCTTGCCCAGACCGCTAGGCTTCTTGGACACGGCGCATCACCTCCTCGGCCAGCCGACGGTAGGCATGGGCTCCACTGCTGGTGGGGGCATACTGCCCAATATCCTGGCCGTGGCTGGGGGCCTCGGCCAGCCGGACGTTGCGGGGAATTACTGTCCAGAAGACCTTCTCGCCCAAATTCACACGGATGTTGCTTTCGACTTGCTGCGATAGCAAGGTACGTGGGTCGTACATGGTAATCAGTACGCCCAGAAGCCGCAGGGCCGGGTTGAGGCTGGTACGCACCTGGTCAATGGTCTCCATCAAGCCTGCGATACCTTCCAGGGCGTAGTATTCGGCCTGCACCGGCACAATAAGCCCCTCCGAGGCCGAGAGGACATTGAGGGTGATGGGCCCCAGGCTGGGAGGTGCGTCCAGCAGGATCAGGTCATAGGCGGACTCGAGCGGACGCAATACTTCGGCAAGCCGGGTGGGGTTTTCAATGAGTTCGGCGGAAGCCCCCACCAGATCGGGGCTCGAGGGCAATAAATCCAGGCCTTTAGCAATATTCACCACTGCCCTTTCGACTTCGCCGGCACCAACCAGCACAGTGTAGATATTCTCTTCCTGCACGGTCTGGCCGACCCCTGAGGTCGCGTTGACCTGGGGGTCGAGGTCCACCAGCAAGACTTTCTGGCCCGCTTTAGCCAGGTAGGCCGAAAGATTGACAGCAGTGGTGGTCTTCCCTACCCCCCCTTTTTGATTTACAATGCCGATGCGCTTCACCTTGCCCCCTAGGATAACGGATTTTTAGCCGGCACCCCTGCCCTCCGGGGATAAGCGGGGGGCGTGGGACTGATTTTCTCAATGACAACCAGGGTTCTGAGTTCCCCCAGACCGGGCAACTTGAAAGATATAACTTCCTGCACGGTACCGCCCAGTTTCCGGATGGCGGCTTGGGCCTGCTCGAGCTCCCCCTCTACGCCGACCCCTTTTTGGGCGATCATAAATCCGCCCACCTTAATCAGGGGCAGACACAGCTCGCTCAGGGTGTTGAGGGCGCTCACTGCCCGGCTCAGGGCTCGGTCGTAGGTTTCGCGGTGGGCAGGGTTGTGGCCCAACTCTTCAGCGCGGCCCCAGACGCAGTGGGTCTGGGCCAGGTTCATCTCCTGGCAGATTCCCTCGATGAAAGCTATTTTCTTTTGAGTCGCATCCAGAAAGGTCATCTCCAGCTCGGGTCGAGCAATTTTGAGCGGTAGACCCGGAAACCCGGCCCCGGTTCCTACGTCAATCACCCGCAAAGGGCCCTCGAGTTTGCTACTTTTCAAACAGCTAAGGGAGTCCACAAAGTGTTTGAGGATAATACCCCGCTCATCGCGGATAGCGGTCAGGTTGGTCTTGGTGTTGGCCTCAACCAATCGTTTGTAAAGCAACTCAAATTGGGGGAGGGCTGGCTCGAGGTTTACGCCTAAGGCCTTTGCCGAGTCCAGCAGCAGCTTCCTACCATCGGGCGTCATCACCCCTCGAGGATACCCCCTGTTTTACGCTCTTTCAAAAGTCTTCCGGAAAACCCAGCCTCCAGGCTATGAGCGCCGCTCCTAACGTTTCACGGGGAACCTTAAGCCGGAATCTTCGTCAGGTACACCAAAAGTGCGGTTAAATCTGAGTCGCGAATACCCGGCACCCTCGAGGCCTCCGCCACTGAGCGGGGTCGAACCCGGCTAAGTTTTTCCACGGCCTCCCTGGAGAGGCTGGGAATTTTGCTGTAGTCCAGGGTCACGGGTAGGAGGTAGGCCTCGAGCTCCTTCAGCCTTTCCCGGAGTTTGTCGGCCCGCTCCATATAACCGGCATATTTGGCTCGCACCTCCACCTGATAAGCCTCTGCTTTATCCAGCGGCGCTTCAGGATAGCCGACCTGTTGCAGTACCTGAAGGTAACTGGCCTCGGGCCGGCGCAGGTATTGCAAGGCCGATACCCCTTCCAATCGGCTTTTTTGCAGGCGAAGCAGTTCGTTCTGGACTCGAGCGTACTTGGCTTGCACCGCCTCAAAATCCTCCGCCGAGCGCAAACCCCATTTGGCTGCAAGGGGAATCAAGCGCTCATCGGCATTATCGGCACGGCACAGCAGGCGCAACTCCACCCTCGAGGTCCTCATCCGGTAGGGTTCATCCACGCCCCGATGCACAAGGTCGTCCACCATCACCCCAATGTAGCCCGAGTCCCGCGGCAAATAGACCTCTTCCAGTCCCATCGCGTACCGGGCCGCATTCAAACCGGCCAGCAGCCCCTGGGCAGCTGCTTCTTCGTAACCCGAAGTGCCGTTAAGCTGGCCCGCCGTAAACAACCCTGGCTGCTTACGGGATTGGAGTCCTGGGGTTAGTTCCAAGGGGTCTACCGCATCGTATTCCACCGCATAGGCATAGCGCTGGATGACGGCCTTTTCAAAC
>CAZIXH010000246.1:0-3994 GCA_964543055.1 uncultured bacterium | reverse complement strand
GCAGGTTGGGGTCTATCGAGGAGAGTCGCCCGGTGGCGGTGCCGGTCTGGTTGAAGCGGGTGTGCAGGCGGCCCGTTTTGGGGTGAATCAGCTTGGGCAGGGGGTCGAGGTAGGTGCTTTTGAGCTTGGTAAGCTCGCGGTAGGTCAGGATGCGATCCACAATTTCGTGCTGGCCCAAAAGCTCTTCCAGCGCACTGGCCGCCGTGGAGCGTTTGCCGGTCTGGGTTTTGCGGCCCGAGGCCGATAGCTTGAGTTCGTCGTACAGGACAACCTCGAGCTGATCCCTCGAGTTCACATTAAAGGGGTGCCCGGCCAGGCGGTGAATTTCGGCCTCGAGGTAGGAGATTTCCTTGCCCAGCTCCTCGGCAAGCTGCCCCAGATACTCGGTATCGAGCGAGATGCCCCTGGCTTCTACACGGGCCAGCACTGCCGAGAGGGGCATTTCAATCTCCCGGTAGAGCCACTCGATCTGGGGGTTCTCGCCAATGCGGCGTTGGAGGGTTTCCCACAGGGTATGGGCGGCCTGGGCGCGTTCGGCGGGGTCGTTGTTCCAGTCGCCTGCGCCATAGCGCCGCACGGTGCTGGCGGGGTCGCTGTTGGAGGGGTCGTAGAGGTAAGCCAGCAGCAGGGGGTCGTCGCCGGGGGGCACCCAGACCCCTTCCTTGAGGGCCAGTACCGATAAATCTTTTGCAGCAATGCTGCGAATTTCGGGGAAGCGCCGGAGCTCTTGCAGGCTGGGCTGCCCTCGGTAAACCTTGCCCTCACTGTAGGCTGCGAAGCCCAACCAGTTCGCCCACATGGGCTGGGCCCGGTCGAGGGTGTAGCCCAGAAAGGCTTCGGGCGGCGGCGGCCAGGCCGCTTCCTCGGTGGGGGGCGGGGCTGCGAGCAGATTCAACTCGCGCAAAATGGAGCCGAACTCGAGCCGCTCGAGGGCCTCGCGCAAAGCCGGGCGATCTGGTTCGCGGCGGTGGCAGTCGCGGAAATCGAGCTCGAGGGGCACCTCGGTGTGAATCTGCGAGAGGGCATGGGAAAGCCTGACGTTATCGCGGCTTTCCTCGAGGCTGGCCCGCACCTTGGGGGTGAGGGCTTCCAGGTGGGCATACAGCCCCTCCAGCGACCCCCATTCCTGCAAAAGCTTGGCCGCCGTTTTCTCGCCAATGCCCTTGGCCCCCGGCAGGTTGTCGGAGGAATCGCCCACCAGCGAGCGATAATCCACCCATTGCGCCACCGTTACCCCATATTTTTCCTGTACCGCCTGGGGGTTCATCAGGCGTCCGTCGGGCAGCATGACCAGGACATTCTCCGAAAGGAGCTGAAAGCTATCGCGGTCGCCGGTCAGAATCCGCACCGGATAACCCTCCCGTTCGCCCTTTTTGGCCAGGGTGCCGATCACGTCATCGGCTTCGTACCCAGGCACTTCCAGCCGCCTTAGCCCCAGCAGATCCACCAGTTCCTTGATTTTTTCGAGCTGGGGGTGAAAGTCGTCCGGGGTGGGCGCCCGTCCGGCTTTGTATTCCTCGAAGGCGTCGTGGCGGAAGGTTCTGGTGGGCGGGTCGAAGACCACGATTACACAGTCGCCGTCGTCCTTGAGCAGTTTGAGCAGGGTTCGCAAAAAACCAAACACCGCCTGGGTCGGCTCACCCCTCGAGGTGCTGAGTTTCTCGAAAGCAAAATAGCTCCGGTAGGCCAGGTGGTGGCCATCTACCAACCAGATACGATCTGGCCGGGGCAGCTCGGCGGAGGGGGGTTCGCTGGTGAACAGGCTGGGTTGCTCCACCCGAATATTCTACCCTTATTCGGTTGATAGCAGAAAGTTCTGGGGGGATGCGTTGGATCCGCCTCTGCTAAGCGGCATTCCCAGGGTCGGTCAAGGCCGAAGGTTGAAGGCAAAACGTCAAAGGCAAATAAGGTGCTGGTAGGATTATGGCGTTGTTGGGGTTGTACGACTCCTGTAGTAGGGTTCAGACGAGAGGAAAACATGCAAAACGAAACCGAGAAACTCGAGTGGTTCGAAATCCAGCTACGCATCAAGACCATTGAAGTGATGCTGGGCCCCAAATACCGCGAGGCCATGGCCCTGACGCTGGGTACCCTCTACGATGAGCAGAAGATTGTAGCCATGGCCAGGCGGCTGGGGGTCTCGCCGGAGGGTCTTTTGGAGCGCCTGGAAAAGATGCGCCTGGAGCTTGGTATCGAGCAGGAGATTACCAAAGGCGTTCTGAAGCTAAAGAAGTAGGTTTGCGCCTGGCGGCGTCACGCGGTGGCGGTCACGGGCTACGGCGTAAGGCGGTGGCGGTCGCGGGGAAAGGCCCGTGCGAAGCGGACGTTGGGCAGGCCCAGGAGTTTCTGGGTCAGGCGTTCGGCTCCGATGGCAAAGCCGCCGTGGGTGGGCATACCGTACTTGAAAACCTCGAGGTAGCCCGCAAACTGCGCGGGGTCGTGGCCTTTCTTTTTCAGTTGCTCCACCAGCATCTCGTACTGGTGGATGCGCTGCCCCCCCGAGGTGATTTCCAGCCCCCTGAACAGCAGGTCGAAGCCTCGGGTAGACCCATCACCCTCGGGGTAGGCGTAGAAGGGCCGGGCGGCTTCGGGGTACTTGGCAATAAAGAGGAAGTCCACGCCCCATTTTTCCCTGGCCCAGGCCCCCAGGGCCCGCTCGGCTTCCTCGTTGAAGTCGGCCCCTACCGGCATGCCCAGCTCCTCACGCAGGATGCGGCGGGCTTCTTGGTGCTCGAGGCGGGGCATCTCGGCCAGGTTGGGCCACTCGACTTCCAGAAGCGCACACTCCGCTGGGGTGCTGGCTCGAGCTTCTTCCAGCATGGCCCGCAGAAGCTCTTCCTCGAGGCTTATCACGTCGTATTCCGACTCGATAAAGCCCATTTCGACGTCGAGCGATAGGTACTCGTTGAGGTGGCGGCTGGTGGCGTGCTGCTCGGCCCGAAAGACCGGCGCGACCTCGTAGACCCGTTCGTAGACGCCCACCATAATTTGTTTGTAAAGCTGGGGCGACTGGGCCAGGTAGGCCCGGTGTTCAAAGTAATCGATGCCAAAGAGGTTGCTGCCCCCCTCGGCTCCCGCCGAAACAATCTTGGGGGTAAAAATCTCGGTAAAGCCCTGACTATCCAGGTAGTTGCGAAAACCCCGTACCAGGGCTGCCTGAACCTTCAGGATTGCCCTGGCTTTTTCTCCACGCAGGCTCACATGGCGGTACTCGAGCAACGTTTCGGGGTTGACTCGCCAGTCCTCCTTGGGAATCTCGATGGGGCTGGGTTCGCTGGCAGTGGCGAGGAACTCGAGGTCGTCGGCCAGCACCTCGTAGCCCCCAGGAGCCTTGGTGTTGGCCACTACTTGCCCTACCACGCGCATGGAAGACTCGGCCAAGGGCAACTCAAAACGCTTATCCACCACCACCTGCACAATGCCGCTCCGGTCGCGCAAGAGGGCAAATTGAATACCGCCAAGGTCGCGCTTCCAGTGCAGGAAGCCTTGAAGGGTAACGGTCTGGCCGACATGCTGGGCCACTTCGCTCGCAAGGGTTCTGGGCATGCTCTCTCCTCAAAACGCTGGACGGTGTTTGGGCTCAATAAAAAACCCCCGATACAACGAGGTACCGGGGGTCGAAATCTCGCCCCCTTAAGGATTATTGTCCGTCCGCAACATCCTGACCTGCATATTACGTGCCAAATCTCACTTGGTCAAGCCAGTTTGATGCGCGCTTTGGTTATGCGCTATCGGTAATGGATTACTCATTTGGCTTACGGCCTCCGCTTGGTCAGCGGTTCGCCGCAGGGAAGGATAAGTGTGAACCTCAAATCAAACCTGGCGCAGGAGTTGCAGGATTTCCCGACCATACTTGCTGGCTTTGGCTTTGCCAAAACCTTTGACCCGGCTTAGCGCTTCAGGGCTTTGCGGGTTGCTTTCCAGTATGGCCTCTAGCTCGGCATTGGTGGCAATCACATAAGGTGGAACGCCCTCTTCCTTAGCTTTCTGACTG
>CAZIXH010000245.1:0-3099 GCA_964543055.1 uncultured bacterium | reverse complement strand
CCCCAGCGCATGGCAGCCCGCCCACTTTTCTCGTCAAGCAGCTTGCCGTGGGTCGCCTCGTAGATGGCCCTCGGGCGGCGGCTCATGCTGCTTAGCAGGCTCGGATGCTGCTGGAAATAATTCTTGAGTTCATCGGGCCGTACCACCCCGTCCTTGCCTGCGGCGGCCCGCAGCAGGTTCCAGACTTCTGTCTCCAGGCCGGTGGCGTTTTCCGGTGGGGCCACCAGTTTGAAATGGGTCTCGGTGCCGCCGAACAGCCCTAGCAGGCCCGGGTTTTCGTGACGGATGAGCTCCACCGAGCCCCGCCGGGCAAAATCGAGCAAGGTAGCCGAGATCATCCGGCCCAGCATGGACTGCCCGGGGTCGCCCTGGCTCATGACATAGGGCACCATTCCGGGAGGGATTTCCTCGGCAGGTTCACGGTAGTAGCGGCCTACCTCTTCGGTGCGGGGTTCTTGTCCATACTGCTGAAAGGCGCGGATAAAAAAAGCAAATAACACCAGGAGCAACCCCAGCGGCCCTGCGGCCAGTCCCCAGGCCCAGCCGGGCACCTGCTGGTTTTCGATGAGCTGGCGGGAGCGCTCGCGGAAGGTGCGGGTTTCCTCTTCGGTTTCCTGTAGCCACTGCTCGAAGCGGGGCTCGTTCAGGCTGCGGAAACTGAAGGCTCTGGCATCCAGAATCACCCTCGAGCGCACAAACTCATCCTGGCTGACGGGGGCAATCTGCACTGTGGCAACACGTTTGGCCGGGTCGAACTCGAGGGTTCCAATTCGCCCCCGCCCGGTAAAGATGAACACCCGGAACCGTTCCGGCACGGCCTGCGGGGCATGGATACGCAGCACGTAGCTACCCACTGCCGCATGCTCGGGTTCCAGGACCTGCCGATCAAAGAGGGCGGCATCGCTGGCCACCGTGATTTCGCCCGTGAGGGCATAGCTGATGCGGAAGGTGCGGCTCTGGTTTTCGGCCAGCACGGGCAGGTTGCCCGAGCGGTCAGGGGGGCCGGCGGTCAGGCTGATGCGGTTGCCCTGTACTTCGTAGCGGATGGGTCGGCCATCGTCGAGGGCGCTGGCCTCCTCAAAGCGCACCTGCCCCCCCCGGCGGGGGTCAATCTCCAGGAAGACCTCTCGGAAGGCGCCCTCAAAGCGCCAGGTACGCACATCCACCACCCGCACCCGCCCATCGGCCTGCAGGTATACGTCCTGTTCGACCCGCTCGAGGGAGTAGCTCTTGCCCCAGGCCAGCCCCAGCAGGGCCAGCAAAGGGAGCCACAAGCGCAGGAAGTTCACCCCTTCAGCCTACCCTACGGCGAGCCGGGGCGTGGTTCATGCCAGCCCAAGGCGTTTGGCATCCTGTTTCATAGCCTCCAGCACAAAGGCCATGTGTTCGTCCAGGTCTACCCCCAGTTCCTCGGCTCCGCGCACGATGCCCTCACGGTCTACCTTGGCCGCAAATGCCTTGTCCTTGAACTTCTTTTTCAGGCTGCTCAACTCCAGGCTCAGGATGCTTTTGTCGGGCCGCACATAAACCGCTGCGGTAATCAGACCTACCAGCTCGTCCACGGCAAACAGGGCCTTGGCCATGAGGGAGTTGCGGGGGTGCTCGGGTACGTCTACATGGCCCAGGATGGCCTCCAGGACATCCTCGGGGTAGCCCATTTCGCGGAGCATCTCCACGCCCTTGAAGGGGTGGGTTTCGGGGCCTTTTTCGTAGTCGAAATCGTGCAGGATAGCGGTAATGGCCCATTTTTCTTCGGGCTCCCCGTATTTTCGGGCATAGGCCCGCATGGCAGCCTCCACTGCCATCATGTGTTTTTGCAAACTTTCTGAAGGGGTCCAGCGCTTCATCAGGGCCAGTGCGTCTTCATACACCATGTAGATCGCCATGAGCCCATTCTAAAAGGGGTCGAGGGTTTGGCGTCGAGGGGCGAGGGCCCTGTTCGGGTTCGGGCGTCAGTCAACCTGGCCTTTTGAACTGTCTCCAGCATGAGCCAGCGGTTACGAGTCTCGAGTCGCATGTGAAAATGCTTTTAGCCTCCGGCTTTGGGCTTTGAGCCTAAAAATAGTTAGGATAAGTGCGTGGCAGAGAAATCTACGGCGGCTCAACTGCTCATTGGTTACGGGGAAGATTCGCACCGCCTGGGTGAGGGACGCGAACTGTGGCTGGGGGGGGTTCGCATCGAGAGTGAGCGGGGTGCCATTGCCCACTCCGATGGGGACGTAATTCTGCACGCTCTCTCGGATGCCCTGCTTTCAGCCTTTGCGCTGGGGGATATTGGCAGCTTTTTCCCCGACCATGACCCCAAATGGAAAGGTTTGGAAAGCCGGGTGATCCTCGAGGTGGTGCTGCAAAAAGTGCGGGATCAGGGTTATCGATTAGGTCAGATTTCGGCGGTGGTGGTCCTGGATCGCCCCAAGCTGGGGCCGCACCGAGCGGCTATTCAGCAAAACCTGGCCCTCCTGACCGGATTGCCTGAAAGCCGGGTGGGCCTCACCTTCAAGACCTCCGAGGGGTTGGCCCCCGATCACGCCCAGTGCCGGGTGATGCTTTACCTCGAGCCCATCCCGGACAGGCAGGGGGACAAGGGATAGGCCTTCCTGGAAAGGGCACCGGTCGCAGGCCAGAAAACGCTATCACTTTAGCTAGCGGTCTCGAGCGTTCGGTACCTCGGTTTACGATTTAGGGCGAACAACTCGAATCATCAGTAGTGACCCTCTGGACTTATGCAACACTGGCAACTGCTCGACGTACTGGCCTGGATGGGCCTGCTGGCCTTTGGGGTCTCGGGGGCGCTGGTGGCGGTGCAAAAGCGCTTTGACCTGGTGGGCATCATCGTATTGACCGGCGTGACTGCTATTGGGGGTGGGGCCATCCGGGATGTGCTGGTGGGTTCACTGCCCGCAGGTTCGCTCCGCAACGAGGCGGTGCTGTGGCTGGTATTCCTGGTGGCGCTTCTGGTGTGGCGGTTTTACCGCCCTATGGGTCGGCTCGAGCGCCCCATCTACTACTTCGACACCCTGGGCCTGGGGCTGTTTGCTGCGCTGGGAGCTGAACGGGCCCTGGCCTTTGGACTGGGTTTCTGGGGGTGTGTGTTTGTGG
>CAZIXH010000244.1:0-3707 GCA_964543055.1 uncultured bacterium | reverse complement strand
GCCGAGCTTCGCCTCGAGCCCGAGACCTTCGGCCTGCGCGAAGCCTGGGAGCGACTCAAGGGCTTTTTATGGAGGGTTCTCCGGGCTTTGTTTGGTCGCTTACCTTTTCGCACCTGGAGTGATCAACCCGTGGCCTTTGCCGCCTTGCTCGAGGCCAAAAAGCAGGGCGAGGTAGAACTCTTGCAAGAACAAAACTTCGGGGCGCTCGAGGTTGAGCTCAAAAGCAATGAGTAGGGTCTCGCGTCTGGTTATCGGCCGACCTTCAAGTCCTGCAAAAAGCCGAAGGTCAAAAGCTAAGAGCTTCAAAGACCTAACCCTGCTACTGTCGAGAGTCAAGAGTTGGATTCAGATGGTCACTGACCGCAAAACCTTTTGGAGAACGCTTTCAGCTTTAGGCTTTTGGCTTTCAGCTAAACCTTACTTCGGAATCGGTACATCGGCCTGGAGTTTCATCTTGTCGTCAATGGTCTCCACCTGGATGGAAAGGTTCTCCTCATCGGGAAAGTAGCGCTTAAGCACCGCCAGCAGGTCTTGCTTGAGCTGCTCCACCATGCCCGGACTCAGGTGGGCCCGGTCATAGGCCAGCACCACCTTGAGGCGGTCTTTCAGGGTATCCTTGCTGCTTTTCGCACCAAAAGGCCACCAGCCCATCATCTACCCCCAAACAGGCGGCGCAGTGTCCCCAAAAAGCCCGGTGCATCGTTCAGGGGAGCGAAGGGCACTTCCTCGCCTCGTACCCGCTGGGCAATCTCCACAAAAGCCTTGCCAGCGCCAGAGCCGTTCTTAAGCACCAGCGGCTCGCCCTGGTTGGACGAGACCAGCACCCCCTCGTCTTCAGGCACGATCCCGATGGGCTTGATGCCCAGGATTTCCACCACGTCCTCCACCGAGAGCATGTCCCCGCGCTGCACCATCTTGGGACGCAGGCGGTTGATAACAAGGAAGTTCTCGCGGATTTCGCGTGCTTCCAGCATCCCGATGATGCGGTCGGCGTCGCGCACGCTCGAGACCTCCGGGTTCACCACCACCAGGGCCCCCTCAGCAGGCGTGGCCGCAGTCTGGAAGCCCTTCTCGATACCGGCGGGCGAGTCAATCAGCACCCGGTCAAAGCCCTCCTCCTCCAGGAGGGCCCGCACAATCTGGCGGAACTTCTCCGGGTCGAGCGACTCCTTGTCCTTGGTTTGCGAGGCCGCCAGCAGGGCCAGCCCCTCGATGCGTTTGTCGCGGATCAGGGCCTGACGCAGCTTGCAGCGCCCCTCGATTACGTCAATCAGGTCGTAGACCACCCGGCCTTCCAACCCCATCACCACATCCAGGTTGCGCAGCCCTACGTCCACGTCCACCACAGCCACTTTCTCGCCCAACCTGGCCAATGCAGCACCTACATTAGCGGTGGTAGTAGTCTTGCCTACGCCACCTTTCCCCGATGTCACCACAATCGCACGGGCATTCACGCTCAATCCTCCAAGGTTTCAAGCCAAGCTGGCTCGGGCCGCTAAAAGCTGGGATTAGTATACGGGCAGGGGGGCCGGTGTGTCAGGCCGAGGTCAGACCTCTGGTTGAGGCTGGTTGATTGCCAGAGCTGCGATCCATTTAGCAACGAAAACATCAAAAAACCGGCTCACTTTTACCCTTCTTCCATTTACCTACTACCCTTCTTCCATTTACCCACCTTGATACAGACCTCGTCAACCCCCAATCCGTAAAGCCCACAGCCAGTACAATGCCGGTCGCACTCAGGTACAAAACTCTCTACTCACCGCCTGGCCCAGATTGAATAGTAGGGGCTGGATGAGGTGCCTCCAGGGGTTACAATCAGGGTATGTACGACCCCAAAAACCAGCAATCGGGTCAAGGCGACCTCAAGCCAGACTGGAAAGACTTTATCGCGCTGGTGATTGCAGCCTATTCCATTCTGCTGCCTCCACTGCTGTTGATTATCGGAGCGGCTGCGCTGGTACTGATGCTGCTGTACGTGGTGTTTTGAAGCACAGGAGCGTGGTATCTGCACCGGAGCGTTGGGCTAGTTAGCATCTCAGACGGTGCTTTTTGGCCCCTGGAGCCTCGAGGTACAAAATAAAGACGAGGAGGGCTTATGCAAGCCACAGTGGAACACCTGTTTGAATCGCTGCCCGAGGGTTATCAGGAGCGCCTGGGCCGCCCTGGACAGTATCCCTTCACGCGGGGCGTCTATCCCAAAATGTACACCGAGCGCCCCTGGACCATGCGGCAGTACGCAGGCTTTAGCAGCGCCGAGGAGTCCAACGCCCGCTACCGCTACCTGCTTTCACAGGGCCAGACCGGGCTCTCGGTGGCCTTTGATCTGCCGACCCAGCTAGGGATGGACCCCGACCACCCCCTGAGCGTAGGCGAGGTGGGCAAGGTAGGGGTTTCGATTGCCTCCATCGAGGACATGCGAACCCTTCTCGATGGCATTCCGCTGGACAAGGTCACTACCAGCATGACCATCAACGCTCCGGCCAACATGCTACTGGCACTTTACCTGCTGGTTGCCGAAGAACAGGGCGTGACCTGGGACAAGGTGGGCGGCACCATCCAGAACGATATCCTGAAGGAATACATTGCCCGTGGCACCTATATTTATCCGCCTGTCCCTTCCATGCGGCTAATCACCGATGTTTTTGCCTTCTGCGGCGAAAAGGTGCCCCGCTGGAATACCATCAGCATCTCGGGGTATCACATCCGCGAGGCGGGCTCCACCGCCGCCCAGGAAATCGCCTTCACCCTGGCCAACGGCATGGCCTATGTGCGGGCGGCCATCGAGGCGGGGCTGGATGTGGATGCTTTTGCCCCCCGGCTTTCTTTCTTCTTCGCCTCTCACAACGACATCCTCGAGGAAGCCGCCAAGTTCCGGGCAGCCCGGCGTATGTGGGCCCGCATCATGCGCCACGAGTTCAATGCCAAAGACCCCAAGAGCTGGATGCTGCGCTTCCACACCCAGACCGGCGGCTCCACCCTCACCGCCCAGGAACCCCTCAACAACGTGGTGCGCACCGCCTACCAGGCCCTGGCGGCGGTGCTGGGCGGAACCCAGAGCCTGCACACCAACGCCTACGACGAGGCGCTGGGCCTGCCCACCGAGAAAGGCGCCTTGCTGGCTTTACGCACCCAGCAAATTCTGGCCTACGAGTCCGGCGTAACCCACGCCGTAGACCCCCTGGGCGGCAGCTTCTACGTGGAGCACCTGACCGATCAGCTCGAGGCCGAGGCCCAGGATTACCTGGATCAGATTGCCAAGCTGGGAGGTGCTGTAGCGGCGGTGGAGGCGGGCTTTTTCCAGCAAGAAATTGAAGAATCGGCCTGGGAGTTCCAGCGTCAGGTCGAGAGTGGTAAACGGGTGATTGTGGGTATCAATCAGTTCAACAACCCCGAGTCCCCCCTCAACGAACACACCCCGGTGCAAAAGATTGGCGACGAACTGGGCAGCCGCCGCAGAGCCCAGATACAGGCTTTCCGGGCCAGACGGGACGGGCAGTCGGTAGGCAATGCCCTGGAAGCCCTGCGCCAGGCGGCGAGGGGTCGGGATAATCTGATGCCTTACATCCTGGACGGTTTCCGTCGCCACGCCACCCTGGGCGAAATCTGTGGCGTTCTGCGCGAGGAGTGGGGGGAGTATCAGCCCTCTTATTGAGCAGTCGGGCCGATGCACCTGGGCAATGGGGTGTTGTCAGGCCCTGAGTCCCTCA
>CAZIXH010000243.1:0-3683 GCA_964543055.1 uncultured bacterium | reverse complement strand
GGGGTCAGGTCGTGGCGCACGTCCCCCACCAGCACGTGGGGCTCGTCCAGCAGATACAAGCAGGCAGGCGTGGACATACGCACTTCCGGCACAGGGTGGATTAGCCCCCATTGTAGCGCCTGGTACCCCTATCGCGGGAGTGTAACGACGTTGGTTACGCTAGTAAAAAATAGGTGGCCGGCTTGACAGCCATTCTTCGGGCAGCAGTCTGTACATGTAAAAATCCCAGGGCTCCCCACGAATCCAGCGCCACCGGCGCAACAGCCCTTCGCGCTGGAAGCCCAGCTTCTCCAGCGCCCGCTGCGAGCGCGGGTTATGCACGTGGGCAATGGCCTGGATGCGGCGCAGATCCCAGGGCCCAAAGGCAAAATCGAAGAGCACCACCTTGGCCTCGGTGTTGAGGCCGGTGCCCCAGTAGGGCCGCCCCAACCAGGTCTCGGTCTCGCCCAGCTTGTTGGGCCAGTCCAGATGCAGCCCAATCACCCCGGCGGGCTGTCCCTCGGCCTCGATGATGAAAAAGCCCTCCTTGGCTTGCAGGCGTTCCAGGTACTCGTAGGTTTCCTGGGGGCTCTGGTGGGGGTTCCAGTACACGAAAGGGGCCAGCTCGAGGTCGGACATCAGGGCAAACAGCGCCTCGGTGTCCTCCGGGCGGGGGGAGCGGAGCCGGATGCGGGGGCCGCGCAGTTCCATGTGCCTTTAGCATACGCAAAAAAGACCCGCCGAGGCGGGTCTTCTGGATAGGGTTCAGGGCTTACGGACGGGCCAGGGTGATAACTGGCGAAGTCCAGGTTTCCCAGTCGGCAGGGTTGTTACGGTTGCCGGTGGGTTTGAGCACCCGGATTTGCAGCTTGTACTGCCCGTTGGGTACAGCCTGGAACTCACTGGGCACCGGAATCTTGTTGCCGTAGATGTCTTCGTTTTTGTACTTGGTGATGCGGGTTCCATCCCACGCAATGGCGAAGAAGCCGTTGGCCGAGGAGTTGCGGGGGAGGTACTCACCGTAGTCAGCGCGATTGAACTTGGAGTGGATGGGCGCGTTGGTGGCCGCGTCGAGAATGACCATTTCATAGGCCTGGGCCCCGTGTTCAAAGTGTGCCAGAATCTGCGGCACATCGGAGCCCTGGAGGGTGAAGGTGCCCCCGCCGGGCAGGATGTCGAATGCGGTGCCTGCGGCGTTAAGCCTGCCCAGAAGGGGGAAGCCAGAGGCCGCCGGTGTCAGTACCTGAATGGCCTGATAACCTCCCGGCATACCCACGTAGGGCACGTTCATCTTGATGCCCGCACCCACCGGGTTCAGGAAGATGTAACCCCCATACAGACTCTTGGCAGCCAGGCCTGACGGTGGCGTGATGGTCACGGTCAGGATGGCCTCGCCCCTGGCCGGCACGGTGATCTGGGTGTGGCTAAAGCTGACCGTGGCTGCTGCGGTGTTGAAGCTAGGCGAATAAATGCTGCCCGTGGCCGTGGGGCCTGCCAGGTGGGTGGGCCGGTAGATGAGCGGCACGTTGCTGCGGTTTTTGAGTACCAGGCGCTCAGTGTGGGCTCCTGCCTTTTCGGCGAAGGAAATGGCGGAAGGCGTTACAGTCACGCGGTTTTGCACCGCCGCCACGATGTCAATCATCCCGGCACCCTCACGGAAGCTGGTTTCCGGGAAACCGCTCGCCGGGGCCAGCGCGAAGGGCTTGGGCATGGCAGTGTTCTGCAGATATTTGCGCACCTCGCTGGGTTTTTGCGGACCCCAGAAAGCAGGGTTGCCCTCGAGCAGTAGCGCTACCGCGCCCGCAACGTGCGGTGCCGACATCGAGGTGCCGCTCAAAATGCCGTAGCCGCCTTGCTCCAGCGGGAGGGCCGAGCGAATCAAGCCGCCGGGTGCGCCCAGGTCGGGCCTGAGCTTCAGGTCTTGGCTGAGACCCCAGGAGCTAAAGCTGGAAATGAGATTGCCGGTGGGGTTGCTAACCAGGGTAGTGTCTGGTGTCCAGGTTAGCGTGGTGGGAGAGGTGAGAGCGCGCAGGGCCAGGCCATCGGCTTGCGAGATGCTGATACCGAAGACCCCCGGAGCGCCCACAATGCCACCGCCCGCAAAGAGGCCTGCTGCATTGTTGTGGATGATGACGCCCACCGCTCCGGCGGCAACCGCCTTCTGATATTTTTCGTTGAAGGTGCAGACGCCGCGTTCGATCAGGGCCACCTTGCCAGCGGGGTTCGCAAGCAGGGCATCAGCATTGCAGGAGCGGCCAATCCAGACCACCTCGGCGCTGGTGCCGCTGGTGGGGGGGGCTTCAGCCCCGCCCATCACCAGGTAGCCGAGCGGGCTGCTGGTGGCGTTTACGATGGCTTTTTGGGCATTCACGCTAACGTTGTCGAAGGAGGCCACGCTGATAACGCCTTCGGTAGCGGCGGGATCGCCGGTTGCGAACAGCCCAAGGTTGCCGTTGTTGCCAGCCGAGGCCACCACCACGGTGCCGCGCTTGACCATCTTGGTGATGGCTTTGCCCAGCATGCTCCAGCCGAAGGGCGAGCCCAGGCTCATGTTGACCACATCCATACCGGCAGTCTCGGCCCGCTCGAGGGCAGCCAGGATTACGTCATCCCCGGTGGAGCCCTCGCAGCCAAAGACCTTGTAGGCACCAAACTTAACTTCGGGGGCCACGCCGGTAATCTGGCTGTCCTTGCCACCCACAATGCCCGCTACGTGCGTGCCGTGGCCGTCACAGTCGTCGGGGTTAGGGTCGGGAACCGGAGTGGACTTGGTAGGGTCCGAGGCATCGTAGGCATCGCCCACAAAGTCGTAGCCGTCCACAATTCGGCCTGCAAAGGCGGGGTGCTGGATGTCAATCCCGGAGTCAATGATGCCCACCTTCACGCCCCGACCTGTGAGGCCCAGGTCGTTTTGGGCAATATCGGCTCCGGTTTGGGTGATGGCGCTGGCCAGATCGGGGTTGGCTGCCTCACGTGGGGGTAGCTTGTACATCCCCACCGGATAAACGCCCTCCACCCCCGGCAGGGTGTACAGCAACTTGCGATCATTTCCGGGTACTTCCACCGAGAAGCCATTGACCAGCTGGGTGTACGTGTAAAGGATTTTGACGCCCGCAGCCTGGGCAGCCTGGCGGAAGGTCGCCTGTTGGGCTTGGACGCTTTGTAGGCTGATGCCATCGGAAGCAGCCCCCCCGGAAAGCTCCACAAACCAGCGCGTGGGGGTCTCATTGACCATGGTAGAAGAGGTGGGTTGAGGGGGTAGGGTTGCAATGACCTCAGGGGTGGGCTGGCTTGACTTGAGACCTCCGCAGGCCGACAGTAAGCCCGCCACCCCCAGTAACAATAGTGTCTTACGCATGATATCTCCTTTTGCCAAAAAAAGCAGATAAAACCTCTAGGGCGGTTTTCGATTGGTAGACTATATGAGCAGTGTGGATAAACCTCCTTTCTGTGAAATCAGTTTTGAAAACGTTAACCATATTAGATGCTCGGGGCGCTGTTTTGGTTACTGATAAAGGTTACTTAGACGTTTCATAAAGGCTGGATTCGTTACAGCCAACTTTTTTCGCTGGAAACGCAGCTTTTGCACAACATCCGCTATGATGGGTCGGTATGGCGAAGGACAAAGGCCTCATTCCGCAATCCCAAGATTTTAACGAGTGGTACAACGAAGTGGTGCTCAAAGCCGACCTGGTGGACTATGG
>CAZIXH010000242.1:0-8635 GCA_964543055.1 uncultured bacterium | reverse complement strand
CGCAGGCCCATCCCAAAGCGCCGAAGCTTTGAACATCGGTCAGGACCGAGGTTCACATCGGGGATTAGCTAAGATTTCTCCTAGTTGTCCCCGACTTTGGGGCAGGTCACCTACGTGTTACTCACCCGTCCGCCACTAACTGCCGAAACAGTCCGTGCGACTTGCATGTCTTAGGCATACCGCCAGCGTTCACCCTGAGCCAGGATCAAACTCTCCAAAAGTGTTCGCCGCAAAGGGCGAATCAGAGTAGACCTGTGTCGAAGGTCTTTTCTCGTTTAGAACGTCCGAGAAAACGACGTTTGGTACGTGTTTCTGCTGATCTTTCTTTGTCAAGGTGCTTGGCTACCTCGCGGCAGCGCAACGAGAAGTGTACCGACTACCCTCCAAGCTGTCAAGCCCTACTGCCCGAAGAGCCGAAGCGATCGCTCAGGCTCATCTGTGCAGCCCGGAGTTGCAGGGCCCGCAAGAGGTCGGTTTTGCTCAGAATGCCCACCAGGTTGCCTTCAGCGTCGGTGATGAGTAGCCTCGAGAACCCCTCCTGGGCCATGCGCTGCAAAGCCTCGAGGGCCTCGGTGTATTCGTCCACCTGTAGAGGCGGGCGCATGCGCTCGAGCACCCGTGTCTGCGGCGAGGCGCCTTGCAGGTCTTCCAGGCTTATAAGACCCAATAGCCGCCCCTCTTCCACCACTGGGTAGCCTACGTGCCGCTCCTGCATCATTTTTTCCAGGAGTTCGGCCACGCTCAGGTTAGGGGGTACCGTGCTTACGGCGCGGGTCATCAGGTCGTGCACCCGCAGACCCTCGAGGGTGCGGCTCAGCACGGCCTGTTCGGCCTCGGCGCTGGCGGCCATAAAGACAAAGAACGCAATCAGAAGCATGAAGAGGTTGCCTACCAACAGGCCGAGCAAACCAAGTCCAAACGCTACAATTTTGCTGATCGTAACGGCGGTGCGGGTGGCCGCGAGATAGGGTTGGTAAAGTGCCAGCAGGCTACGCAGGATGCGCCCGCCATCGAGCGGCAGGGCCGGAAGCAGGTTGAACAGGGCCAGACTCAGGTTGATGAAGCTGAGGTAGCCCAGCAAAAACTGCCCTTCGGTGGCAGTCGAGGGTAGCAGTCCGCGCAGCAGACCAAACAACCCCGAGAGCAGCACGCTCACGATGGGGCCGGCGATGGCGATGACGGCCTCGGCGCCACGGGCGCGAGGGATTTGCTCGAGCTGAGCCACCCCGCCCAGAAGCCACAGGGTAATCTCGCGGGTCTGTACCCCGTAGGCCCGGGCGGTAAGGGCATGACCCAGCTCGTGGATGAGCACACTGAGGAAAAGCCCCAAGGCCGCCAGCAGGCCCAGCAGGTAGGGGGTGGGGCCTTGCAACAAATCCGGTGGCGCACTGATTTGCAAAAGTTGCAAATAGACCGGAAGCTGGCTGCCAATCAGGAAGGCAAACAAGGGCAGCACGATCAGAAAGCTCAGATCGAGCGAGAGCGGGATGCCCAGGATTGAAAAAGGCAGTCGGATGCCACGGGAGAACATACCCCAATGGTAGCGCGTTTGGGATATAGACTGTAGGGATGCGGCTGGTGTTGGTTCCAACGCCCATTGGCAACCTCGAGGACATTACCCTGCGGGCCATTCGTACACTGCGGGAAGCCGAGGTGGTGGCCTGCGAGGACACAAGGCGCACCGGCATTTTGCTCAAGCACCTGGGTATCTCCAAACCGATGGTGCGGCTTGACCAGCACACCGTGGGCAACGCCAAACGGCTGCTGGAGGGCTTTGAGCGGGTGGCCTACGTGACCGATGCTGGCACGCCCGGCATCTCCGACCCCGGCGCCGAGCTGGTGGCCCTGGCACTGAAGGAAGGCTGGCAGGTGGAGGTATTGCCCGGCCCTACGGCCCTGATTCCGGCCCTGGTGGCCTCGGGTCTGCCTGCCGCCCGTTTTGCCTTCGAGGGGTTCTTGCCCCAGAAGCGCTCGGAGCGCAGGGAGCGGCTGGAACAGGTTGCGGCGGGCCGTACAGTAATACTCTACGAGGCTCCCCACCGCTTACAGGAAACCTTGCAAGACCTCCTCCAGATCTACGGCCCCGAACACCCGGTGGCGGTTGCCCGCGAAATTTCCAAGCTGCACGAAGAAATTTGGCGGGGCCGCCTGGGCGATGCGCTGGAACATTTCAAAGAGCCAAGAGGCGAGTTTGTGCTGGTGTTGGGGCCAAAGACACCAAAGGCCGAGGGTCCAACGCTCAAAGCCGAAGATTTGCTCATACAGCTCAAGGGGCAGGGACTGAAAGGCAAGGCGCTGGTCAAAGCCTTGACCGAAGCGGGAATTCCCCGCAACCAGGCCTATGAACTGGCCCACAAGCAAGAGGCCACAAAAAGCCAGTGAATGGTTAGTCAAATGCCTTGATGCTCCATGTGCGAGGAGGTCGGAAGCCAGCGTGCATTCGGCCTTGAGCCCTGGGCTTTGGGCCCTTTGATGACACAAACCAGACCTTTCTGAGTAAACTAACAGGCAGTTTTTGGCTGGCGGCCCCTGGGTTTGTGTGGGCAAGTTTTGCTTGTGGAGTCTGGTTCGATGAAACGAATTGCGGTTTTTACCAGTGGAGGAGATGCCCCCGGCATGAATGCGGCCATTCGTGCGGTGGTGCGTACCGGTGTAGCCCACGGCCTGGAAGTGATCGGCATCCGCAGCGGCTACCAGGGCATGATTGAGGGCGACTTTATGCAGATGGGGCCGCGCGATGTGGCCAACACCCTGCAACGGGGGGGTACGATTCTGCTCACCGCCCGCAGCAAAGCGTTTATGACCCCCGAAGGCCGGGCCAAAGCTGCCGAAAACCTGAAGAACGCCGGAATAGATGGGGTAATTGCCATTGGCGGCAATGGAACCTACACGGGTGCGACCAAGCTCATTGCCGAGCACCACTTTCCGGTGGTGGGGGTGCCCGGCACCATAGACAACGACCTCTACGGTACCGACTACACCATCGGTTTCGATACGGCGGTGAACACCGCCCTGGACGCCATTGACCGTATCCGCGATACGGCGGCCAGCCACTCGAGGGTCTTCTTCATCGAGGTGATGGGGCGGCACGCGGGCTTCATTGCTCTCGAGGTAGGCATTGCAGGTGGGGCCGAGGTGATCGTCATTCCTGAAATCCCCACCAGTGCCCAGGAATGCGCAGAAATCATCAACAAATCGGCAGAGAAGGGCAAGCGTTCCTCTATTGTGGTGGTGGCGGAGGGTGGCTACGAAGGTGGCGCCGAGCAGCTTGCTAAGGACGTGCGCCAGTTCTCCGGCTTTGAGGGACGGGTGACGGTGCTGGGCCACATTCAGCGAGGCGGTAGCCCCACCGCCAAAGACCGGGTGCTCGCCAGCCGCCTCGGGGCGGCGGCGGTAGAAGCGCTGCTGAGCGGGGCCAGTGGGGTAGCCATTGGTGAGGTAAACGGCGAAATTCGCCTCACGCCTTTCAAGGAGGCCATTGATAAGCGCAAGGATATTGAGCGCAAGAAGCACGAGCTGGCCAGTGTGCTGGCCCTTTAGAGGAAACTGGTGAATTCAGTAGCAGAAAATAGAGCCCCTGGGCAGGGGCTCTCGTTGGATAAATAACTCAAGGAACGATGAAATCGCCCGATGTGCCAGCCGTCTTGTACTCGAGGCCTCCTATTGCAGCAAAGCCGAGACCTAGCACGGCCTCATCGCTCAGCAGAGCAGGGGCTGTGGAGAGCAGCTCGCTCAGGGTTTTGTTTGAAGTGACGGCCTGAACCAGCCAGTTCACTTCCTCGCCGCTGAAGGGTTTGGCTGAAAAACCGCTAATGGCCGTGAGGTCGGGGATGCTATAACTGGTGCTGCTACCCAACCAGCCTTTGCTGACATTTGCCGCCAAGAATCCGAAGGGGCTCCAGATCATGATCATCTGGTAGGCCCTGAACTGAGGGTCGCTGCTGAGATGGGTAAGGTTGTTGAAGGTGGGCAAGGCCGCCGGGTTCACAGCGTACCCGCTGGGCCACTCAGCAGGTAAGTTGAAGCTCACCGCCGAGGGAGTGGAAAAACTGCGAAGGTGGATCACTTCACGACCGGAATTGTTTGCGGTGCCATAAGCAAAGTAAAGGTCTTCCGCAACTGTGCCTGGAAGTGCAGAATAGTTGCCGCCGGCAGCGGTTCCATTGCCAACCTCTGCGTAGACGTTGCCTTTGCTGCGAAGGCGTACCGAGTAGTTGCCCGAAAAGCCCGCCGGAGGGGTGAAGGCGTTGACGGTTTGGGCAGTTACAGCGTCTGCTGCAGTGAGGGTAAAGTTCTGGCCTGTAAGGTTGCTGCTGGCGTTCAGGCTACGTACTATGCGGGCCCTGAGGAGGGCTCCGCCACTGTTGAACCCGCGAATGATGAGCTCCGCGCTGGGGCTCGAGGGGATGTTTATGTCGTATGAGCTACCGTCGCTTATGGTGGAGCCTCCAGAAATAAAGCTTGCAATGCGGTAGCTGCTTCCAGCGCCCAAACCGGTGCTGACGGAGCCTTGTATGCGAGAAAGGTTTCCGCTAATGCTTGGGCATAGTACGCTTATCTTGGTCGTTTCTGTGGTAGTGAGCTGGTAGATGCGGGCTAGTTGGACGGCACCCAAGCCGAGCCCAAGGCTGAAGGGGCACGAAATTGCTATTCCGTAGCGGGTTTCTCCGGAAGGTACGGTTATTTTGAGTTGCCCTGTTCCGCTAGGCAACAGTGGCTGCCAGGCGCCGCTGCCTATTTGCATGGCCGCCGAGGATGGATTCAGGGCATTGTTAGCCAGGTCTGTCACGTTGATCTCAACGATTGTGCCCGAGGGGCCACCACCGCCGCAGGCAACCAAAAGCGTACTCAGCAAGCCAAGCCATCTAACCCTGTTCCCAGACATCCAGACCTCCTTGCCCGAGTATGCAGTTTTTCAGGTTGGTGACGGTGGTGGTTTGCTAGGTGACACCCCTCTGACCGGAAAAACCTACACCGACCCGGGCGCTCCCAGATTACAGACTTCAGCGTTACAGTAGCGTTATCCTCTACGTGCTTATACCGGGTTTGGTTGGTTCTTCGTAGAGCGGTGACGAACCAAACCCATTAAAGGGAGGGGTATGCTGTAGGATCACAACGCCCTTCACAGGCGTGGCTACCCATCCAGGTGGCCGCTGTTCTCCCCAGGATTAAAGCTTTTCTACAAGCCGGATAGCTCTTAATATGCGAAGAGCCCTCTAGAAAGGCCGCAGCTTGGGCTTTTGCTTTTGAAAACTGTATTTTGAGTCCCGCATTACTGACATTTGGTGTTGGACTGGTTGAATCCTACGGTTGATCCAGGCTGGGCTACAACTACTGGGGCCGATGTTTGGCATCATGGGGCACATGAAGCGTCTCGAGGTTGCAACCTTAGGGGGCGGTTGTTTTTGGTGTTTGGAGGCCGTCTATGACGAGCTGAAAGGCGTAACCCAGGTGGTTTCGGGGTATTCGGGGGGGCACGTACCCAACCCCACCTACGAGCAGGTCTGTAGCAAGCAGACCGGCCACGCCGAGGTTGTGCAGATTACGTTTGACCCCAGCGTGATTTCGTACCGGGAAATCCTGGAAGTCTTCTTCACCATTCACGACCCCACCACCCCAAACCGCCAGGGCAACGATGTGGGATCGCAGTATCGTTCGGTTATTTTCTACCACTCACCCCAGCAAAAAGCGGTGGCTGAGGAGGTGATGCAGGCCCAGGCTGGGGTCTGGGAAAACCCCATCGTGACCGAGCTGGTCGCCTTTGAAAGGTTCTACCCTGCCGAGGACTACCACCAGAACTACTTCAAGCGCAACCCCTACCAGCCCTACTGTGCATTTGTGGTCGGTCCAAAGGTCGCCAAGTTTCGTAAGCAGCACTTTGACCGGCTCAAAAAGAACTCGGTAGCGGGGTAGGGCTCGGTCGGGCGGTGAAGCTCTGGGAAGCCCTTTGCGGTACACTCCCTGACATGGCCCAGGGGAAGAGTAAAAGCAAGTATTACGTGGTCTGGAAAGGCCGCAAAACCGGAATTTTCTCTTCATGGCCCGAAGCCGAGGCCCAGGTCAAGGGGTATGCAGGGGCCCAGTTCAAGGCTTTTGACAGTCTGGACGAGGCCCGGCGGGCTTTTGCTGGAGAATACGACCACTACAAAGGTCAGAAAGCCAATCAGGGCAGGCTATTGGCAGCGCCTCCACCGATTACCCCCAGCTACTGTGTGGATGCGGCTTGCAGCGGCAATCCGGGGCTGCTCGAGTATCGCTGTGTGGATACCGCTACGGGGAAGGAAATTTTTCACCGGGGGCCCTTTGCCCAGGGCACCAACAATGTGGGGGAGTTTTTGGCCCTGGTGGAAGCCCTGATGCTGTGCCAGCAGAAGGGCCACCCCTGGCCCATCTACTCTGACTCGGTAAATGCCATTGCCTGGGTCAAGGCCAAGAAAGCCCGCACCCACCTGATTCGCACCCCCGAGAATGCCGAACTGTTTGAGCGGATTGCCTGGGCCGAAGCCTGGTTAAGATCGCACGCCTATACCAACCCTTTGCTCAAATGGCAGACCGATAGCTGGGGGGAAAACCCCGCCGATTTTGGACGAAAGTAGGGTTTTCAGGGATGGTTCACGTGCGGCAATAAAGCTGCCTTGAGGACGGGGTTCCCCGAAGCCCAGTCAAACAGGGGGCGGGCAAAGGGACTGCTCACGATACCGTCTTTGATGCCGGTGGGCATCTGTTCGGAAGGGTAGCGCAAGGCGCCGGTGGAAGCCACGAACTCACTGGGGAAACTCACCCAGATGGTGAAGGCCAGGAACAGGCCCCATAAGAACCCCCCAAGGCCACCGATGACCCCCTCGGTGGTGGGTGTCAGACGGGTGAGGGGAATGAAGTGGGTGGCGTAGGCCATGCCCAGGCCCAACACCAAAGCCAGCAAGGGCAGTACAAAATCGGGCACCCAGGGCGCTACCAATGGAGCCAGGATGAGATACAACACCAACGCCGGTATGACGGCCAGTGCGAAGGGGGCACCCTGGCGGATGCCTACCGCCAGGGCTGCTGCAAACACAAAAAGGGCCATTAAATCGAGCCAGCTTAGCATCAAACCAAAGTATAACGGCCCAGGCTGCTCCTTTGATGCTACTTTGACCCTATTTTGGGCTCATACCATTTTTGCTTGAAGACTTTGCATACTGTAGGAGCGGTGGGGCAGGGCGCAGGGGGTAGGGGACAGGTGTTGGAGACCCACTACCTATCTCCTATCACCCACTCCCACCCTGGGTATTGTTGCAAGTTGGTCATACGCCTAAAGTTGGTATCACTTCATCCGCTAGTTCTCGGTGTGCTGCGCTCACTTCAGCCTGTTGCCTGCATAGGGTGAAACCAATGCAGTTTCGGCTAATCCGGGCGGTTAGAAACGCCTTCAACACAGCTTTCTAAAGCTTGGTGATGGCCCGGTATTTTCCGATAGACCCTCGAGTTTGCTAGCCTGGACTTATGCAGCACCGCTTTGTGCCTAACGGTGTAGATCGCCTCGAGAGCCACCCTGACTACCAGGCTTGGAAGAAAGCCCGCATGGAAGCCATCAAGGCCGAGTATGCCCCCTTGCTGGCGCAGGCCAGAGGTTGGCAATGCTTGCGCCTGAAATGGCGGATGTGGCAGGCCCTTCGCCAACTGGGCCCGTCAGAGGCCACCCTGTGGGGGGCAGAGGTAGTCAGCGGCGGATGGCGAAACCCTGTTGTTCCAGGGCGCTGATGATGTTTTGCATGAAGGCATCGGTCTCGAGGTCGGTCAGGGTGCGCCCCTCGTGGCGGAAGGTGAGGTGGAAAGCCAGGCTCTTTTCACCGTCCCGAAGCGGCTTGCCCCGATAGACATCGAAGATTTCCAGCTTTTCCAGGTGCCTGCCTGCATGGGTGCGGATGACCCGCTCAATCTCGGCGTAGGGGGTGCTTTCAGGGGCAACCACGGCCAGGTCGCGCATGGAGGCCGGGTATTTGGCGATATCGCTGAACGTACCGGGGCCTTTGCTCAGGGGTAGGGATAGCTCGAGCAAAAACGCCTGTGGCAGCTCGAGGGCTGCGGCAATGGCCGGGTGCAGAGCACCGATCTGACCCACTTTTTGCTGGTTCCAGTAAACCGCCCCGCTAATGCCGGGGTGCAGGTAGGGTGCCGCCTCCTGCTCGACCCGCACCTGGCTGCCCAGGTTGCGTGCGGCGGTCTCGAGGAAGCCCTTGAGGGCAAAGAAACCCTCGCCCAGGCCCTTCTGCCAGAGGCCCGGCACCGGGTCGCCGCATAGCAGGGCCGCTAGGCGGGGGGTCTCGGTCTGGTTGAAGACATTGCCGACCTCGAAGAGCAAGAAAGGCCCGTCCTCGCCCTGGGCCAGGGCCGTTTGCAGGTTCTTGAGCAGGCCGGGGTAGAGGGCGGTACGCAGGGCGGTGCGGTCTGAGGTCTGGGGGTTTTGCATGAACACCGTGGGAGCCGGCGCCTGCATGAGCTCGCACTCCTGCGGCGACGACCAGGCGTAGTTCAACACCTCCTGGAAGCCCAGCCCGGCCATCACCTGCTTGAGCCGCCCGGTGGCCGCGTAGGGGGCGGCCACCCCCAGGTCTGTCCCTTATACACGACCGCCGCTGCCGACGGACTACTGTGG
>CAZIXH010000241.1:0-8449 GCA_964543055.1 uncultured bacterium | reverse complement strand
GTTCTTGACCCCCCACATGGCCGGCTCGACCCCCAGGCTGTTCGAGCGGGGCTTCCGGCTGGTGCGCGAGCAGGTGGCGCGGTATGTGCGGGGAGAACCCCTGCAAAACGTGGTACGGGATGGTTATTGACCTGCTGCTGGCCCTGCTATTTGCGGTGGGGGCCTGGGCTATGGCGCTCCTGGTCTCGGCAGAGGTGAGCCTGAGCAAAGCTCAGAACCGCTTGCAAAGCGCTATTCATGTAGGGCTTACCGCCCTGGTTCAGGCGGTGTATTTGCTGTCGGTGCAGTCGGTAGGCACCTGGCGCGATGCGTTGCTGGTCATCTCGGTCATGCTAATGCTTGCGTGGTATGGCATGCTGGGCCTGACCAAAGCCATGACCCCCGGTGCTTCCGCAAGCGCCCAGGGCTCTTCAGGGCTTGTCCGGCTCTTCCAGCACCTTCAGCTTACAGGTCACCGGGCGTTCGCTTTTGTGGCTCTATTGCTGATGGGCCTGGGGGCGCTTTTTGGGCTGGCCGACCCCACCCTGGCCCTCACCCTAACCCTGCCATTTCTGGCGGCTTTGTTTTGCACCTTATGGCTACCGCGCTGGGTGCGCAAATGGGCCTGACCCCATCCCCCTACCGCCGGGCCGGGCGCACCCAAAATAGCGCTATAGAGATCAGCAAAAAAGCAATCCCCGCCTGAAGCGGAATGGGAAAGCTGGGCATGTACTCGACGTTGCAGGGAATCGGGCCCTTACAAACATTGGGCGCCACCCCCGGAACCCATAGCTCCAGGAGGTGATAGCTGCTCCAGAACAGCCCCAGCAGCGATAGCGTGAGGGCATAGGGCCTGATGCCAGCATCGTTTCGCCAGGTTGCAATACCCAGCAGGAACACCAGCGGATACATAGCGATGCGCTGGTACCAGCACAAGGTACAGGGAATAAAGTTGCGCACCTCAGAGTAGTAGAGGCTGCCGAGCGTCGCTACCAGCGCGACCAGCCAGGCAAACGCCAAGAGAAGCGCGTTGCGGTCAAAAGTGGAAGGAGATGAGGTCTGCACCTGCTTATTCTAATGCCAACTCTGCGCGTGAGCGGCGCTGAACGCGCCCCTCACTTGCCGCGCCAGGGGGCGCGTCTGAGGCTCTCTTATATCGCTTTTGGGTCACTTCTGAGCGGATTTGGTGTAAGGCGTAGCGCACTAAGCGGCTTTGCACTTGACCCGGGAATTCGGCCTCGGTTCCGGCCAGACGTATGAAAGGCCGGGGGTGGATGCGCCCTATCAAAGCAGCGCCAACCCCGTTGCCCAGCCGCCCGGGCACGACCCCTGCCAGAAGCCCCACCTCCTGGTGGACGAGGATAGCACCCACAGCCTCGCCATACAGATAGGCCACAAAGGCCTGGCTGTGGGGGTTCTGGAGCAGCTTGCCCACTGCATGCGAGAAAGGAAACCGCCACTCGGGGGTGCGGTATGCCTCGGTGAGGATGCGTGCGATGCTCCAGGCTTCCGACCAGGGCACCTGTTCCGTCCAGTAGGCGCGGGGGCTGGGCTTGGACTGGCAGAACTCAAAAATGGCCGAGGGCCGATAGCCCAGGGCCAGAAGCGCAGAGGCATCCTGGCCTTCCGGCACGGTAAAGGCAGGGGGCGCCCCGATAGCACAAAAGCGTGCCTCGAGCGCCGCTCGTGCATCCTCAGCGTAACCAAAGGCGGTGTTGGTGAGCAGCAGGGGGAAGTTAGGCTGGAGCAGGTAGGGAATGCCCGATTCCTCGCCGGAGTGTGCACCGGAGGCCAGGGGTCGGTATAGCTCGTGAAGGTTAAGAGGTGCCACGGGGTGCAATCAGCCCAGCAAGGCTTCAACAAACTCGCCCGCGTCGAACGGCTGCAGGTCGTCGGCTTTCTCGCCCACGCCGATAAACTTGATGGGCACGCCCAACTCCCGCACGATGGGCACCAGCACGCCCCCCTTGGCGGTGCCGTCGAGCTTGGTCACGATGACCCCGGTCAGACCTGCGGTTTCGTTGAATTTTTTGGCCTGCTCGAGGCCGTTCTGCCCCGTAACGGCGTCCAGCACCAGCCAGACCTCGGCAGGCTCGCCGGGGTCGGCCTTGGCAATGGAGCGCTTGACCTTGGCCAGCTCCTCCATCAGGTTGTGCTTGGTGTGCAGGCGGCCTGCGGTGTCTACCAGCAGCAGGTCAAGACCCCGGGCCTTGCGGGCCGAGGCCGCATCAAACGCCAGGGCTGCGGGGTCGGAGCCTTCGGGGCCCTGGATGACCGGGATGCCGAGCCGCTCGCCCCACAGGCCAAGCTGGGCTCCCCCCGCCGCGCGGAAGGTATCACCCGCGCAGAACATCACACTCTTGCCCTTGCTTTGGTAATACTGACCCAGTTTGGCGATGGTGGTGGTCTTGCCCACCCCGTTCACCCCCACCATCAGCACAACCTTCCCCTGGGGTTCTACGGTGGACTTCTTGGCATTGGGGTTGAAGCCGGCCTTGCGGATTTTGGCCCGGAAGCGGTCGGGCTCGAGCTGCACCGTAAGGGCCTGCTTGAGGGCTTCACGCAGGTCTTTTTTGCCCGACTGGCGCACTTCTTCCAGCACCTCCTGGGTAGCCTCGACGCCCACATCGGCAGAAATAAGGGCGAACTCGAGTTCCTCCAACACTTCCTCGGGGCTCTGGCTCCAGGGAACCGATTTGATCAGGTTGTCACGGGTTTTGCTAAGGCCTTCCTTGAGGCGCTGAAACCAGCTCATACCCCCTTAGTGTACCGCCCTGCCACTCCCCAGACCCGCAGACCCAGGGGCTCTGCTATCATGTCAGGGTTGTATGGTTGTGCCCCCCACCCCCGAAAACCTCGAGCGTGCCGCCCAGATTATCCGCCGTGGCGGCCTGGTGGCCTTTCCCACCGAGACTGTGGATTGCCTGGGGGCCAATGCCCTGGACGCAACGGCTGCGGCCAAAATCTTTGCAGCCAAAGAGCGTCCCAGCTTTGATCCCCTCATCGTTCATGTCTCGGATCGGCAGATGCTACAGCAGGTGGTGCGGGAGGTTCCGGCAACCGCCGAAAAACTGATGGCGCGCTTCTGGCCCGGCCCCCTCACGCTGGTACTGCCCAGGTCGGAGCGGGTTCCGGGCATTGTGACTTCGGGGCTGCCTACGGTGGCGGTGCGGATGCCCGCTCATCCGGTAGCCCTCGAGCTGATACGGCGTGCAGGGGTGCCGGTAGCCGCGCCCAGCGCCAACCCGTTTGGCTATCTGAGCCCGACCCGGGCCGAGCACGTCGAGCGCATGCTGGGGGAGCGGGTAGACCTCATCCTGGACGGCGGAAGGACAACCTATGGCGTGGAATCCACCATCGTTTTGCTGGCAGAAAGGCCCATCCTGCTGCGTTACGGTGCGATAACGGTTGAAGCCCTCGAGGAGGTGGTGGGCTCGCTCGAGTTACAGGTAGGCGAAACGCAAAAACCCCTGGTTCCCGGCCAGTTGCCCCAGCACTATGCACCACGCACGCCCATTCGCATATCCCCTCCAAAAAGCAGTCCCCAGGAGGCCCGCAAACAAATCGGTGACCTGGCCGTTCCGGATGGGCCAAAAGGGTTCAAGGTGGTCAAGGTTCGGTCGCCAACGGTCAACATGCTGGAAGCGGCGGCCCATTGATTTGAGGCCCTGCACCAGCTTGACCGGCTGGGTTTGCAAGCCATCTATGCCGAGCCGGTGCCCGAGGAGGGGTTGGGCCGGGCCATTATGGATCGCTTGCAACGGGCTTCCAGCACTGGCCAGACATCCTGATACCAACTCTGCGCGTGAGCGGCGCTAAAAGCGCCCCTCACTTGCCGCGCCAGGGGGCGCGTCCGAGGGACTTGTATATCGCTTTTGGGTCACTTCTGAGCAGATTTGGTACAAGAGCCCTAGCAGAGGGCAATCCATTCAAAGCGAAAAGAAATTACTGTGTCGGGGACGGAAATAGCAGACTCCCGGTTCAAAATTTGCATTTTGGATTTCACAAAAGCCGTATATTGCCGGATAGACAGTTGCATTGGACAGAAAATTAGGAGATTGAGTTGGAGGCGCAACCATCGTCAAGCAACATCCTTTCTGTGCTACGCCTGCTAATCCGGGGTAAGCTGCCGGTGGAGCGGGTGGCGGGGAAGCGTTGGGGTTGGCTCGAGGACGCCCTCGAGTACGCCGAATTCTCGGGTTTGGTGATTGTGGAACTGCCTGGAGGCGAGCTGGCCAGGCTGCTCTACCACCAGGGCGCACTGGTTTATCTGGCCTGGAAAGAGCATTCCCCCAGGGAGGTGGCGGCAAAAATTCAACAGACCGCCCTGCAGGCCACTTTTTCGGTCTATCCGTTCGACGAAGCTCGGCAGACCCTGGCCCTGGCTGCGGTAGACGGGGTGATTGTGCAGGTGGACGAGCCCCTGAAGGCCCCTTATGCTGAGTTGCGGAGGGAGTTCCAGCGCAGGCATTTCTCAGGGGTTCTGGCCCTGGAAGACCGTGCAATTCTGCACATCACGCTCTTTCAGGATGGCGGCATCCGCCTGGGTGCCGAGCCTCCGGTGGGCTTTGAACCCACCCGTCAGATTTTGATTGCCTGGACTCAGCAGATCCCTGCAACACTAAACCTGAACCTCCAGCCCCTCAAGCCCTGGCCCTCGAGCAAACCGAGCACCCGTACCCAGGCCGACCATGACGCCATCTGGAATCTGGTTCATCAGGTGCTCGAGGCCCACCTTGGTTTTCAAGCAGGGCTGGTAGAAATGCGTCTCAGGCGCGAGTTATACCATCTGGAGGCCGATGAGCTGATCGAAAACCTGGCAACCTGGCTGGCCCAGAACAAGCACCCTGGCATAGCCAGAGAACTGCATCAGCAGCTAGGCCGTGTGCAGTACCGGGCTTTTTTCGAGCATTTTGAGTGACTATGGCGCACTTCACAGATGTGGCCGCCCGAACAGGCGACCACAGCCCTGGGTGGGATACAGGAGTCTTATACCAGCTCTGCGCGTGAGCGGCGCTAAATGCGCCCCTCACTTGCCGCGCCAGGGGGCGCGTCCGAGGGACTCGTATATCGCTTTTGGGTCACTTCTGAGCAGATTTGGTATTAGCCCTCGATGGCGCCATCTTTATGAAGAGTGCTCTAGGCGAACTGTTCTGCTACCATCATGGCCACATCAATGGCTCTTTGCACGGCCTGATCCTTGGCCTCCAGGATGGGCTGTTCGGCCCGGGTGCGCTGGGCAATAATGCCGCAGATGCAAGCCGCGGCGAACCCATACACATTCCCCATCTTGAACAGGGTTCCGGCCTCCATCTCGTAGTTCAGGACCCTCAGGTTGCGATACTCTTCAGTGATGCCCTGTAGCGTCCGCAGCAGATGGGGGTTGGCCGAAGCGGTGCGCTCCTGCCCTTCATAGAAGGTATCCACCGAGGCGGTAATCCCCAAGGCATGGTCAACGCCTAGCCGCCTGGCAGCCTCTACCAGCGCCACCGTGAGAAAAGGGTCGGCGCTCGCAGGGTACTCGGGCGGTGCAATATCGTTCGCGGCCCCCTGTCGGCACAGGGCTGCCTTGGAAATGACCACACTGCCCGGCAACACATCGTCTTGAATGGAGCCGCTGGTGCCTACGCGAATGATGGTGCGGATACCGACCTGCACGAGCTCGTTTACTACGATGCTCAGACTGGGAGCGCCCATGCCGCTGGTAGCCGAGAGAACAGGTCGCCCGTTGGGCAAGAACCCCAGATAGCTATTTAGTCCCCGGTTTTCCGAGAGGGTCCTGACCTGGCTCAGCTTGGTTCGAGCGATCAGGGTGGCGCGGTTGGGATCGCCGCTCAGGATGGCCAGGGTGGGAGGGTTGTCGCCCAAGTCTTCAGGCCCAAAGCCGATGTGGTAAAAGTCTGCCATTCGCTTATTATTGCACTCCTCCGCTGGTTCAGCCCAAGCAATTCTGTCACCAAAAGACTCGCTCCGAGCACATGATAGGCATTCTTCTTTATGCTCATGGAGTGGAAAACGTCATCGCCAAGGCTGGTAAGGAGAAAAAGGTACGCAATTTCTATCCAGGGCTATTTGTCGATGAACTGGAATCAGTTCCAGACAGACCGGGCGTGGTGCGGGTGCTTTCAATTCAGAATGACTTCCTGGGCGTGGGCTATTACGACCCCAGGAGCCGCGTGGCCCTACGGGTCTACCGCTTTGAGGATGGGCCTCTGGACAAGAAATTCTTTCTCCATCGGTTTGCACGGGCCAAAGAAAAACGGGCCAAGCTGGGCGATTTTCACCGTCTGGTACACGCCGAGGCCGATGGGCTGCCGGGGCTGGTGGTGGATCGCTTTGGGGGGATATTGGTAGTACAGGTGCGTAACCGCGCCATGGAGGTTCTGCGGGAAACCTGGCTACCCGCCCTGTTGGAGGTGGCAGAGCCGGTGGGCATCTACGAGCGCTCCGACATGGACAGCCGTCGGCAGGAGGGGCTGCCCGAGAAGGTCGGTGTGCTGTATGGAGTAGTGCCGCAGGTGTTGGAAGTACAAGAGGATGGGCTGGTTTTCCAGATCCCCATTGCCCTGGCACAAAAGACCGGCTACTACCTTGATCAGCGCGAGAACCGCAGGTTGCTCGAGCAAATGATTGAGCCAGGTCAGCGCGTGCTGGACGTGTACAGCTATGTAGGAGCCTTCGCGCTGCGGGCGGCCCGCAAGGGGGCCTACGCCCTGGCGGTAGACAAAGACCTGGAGGCCCTGGGGGTGCTGGATCGGACTGCCTCCCGGCTGGGGCTACGCGTAGATATTCGCCAGGGAGACGCCCTGGAAGTGTTGGAAAGCCTGGCCCGAAGCAAAACCCCTCCCTTCCAGCACGTACTGCTCGACCCCCCCACCCTGGTTAAGAAGCCCGACGAGTTACCCAGGGTCAAGCGGCTCCTGGTGGATTTGCTGCGGCCTGCTTTGCGGCTTTTGGACGTTGAGGGGTGGCTTTGGCTCTCGAGCTGCGCCTACTATCTGGGGGTGGATGAGTTGCTCGAGGTAACCCGCCGGGCCGCCGCCGATGAAGGCCGTCGCCTGCGGGTTCATGCCATCCACTACAATCCCCCCGATCATCCCTGGAGCCTGCACGTGCCGGAATCGCTCTACCTCAAGACGGTCATTTTTCAGGACGATCCGCTATAGAAAGGGGCCGCTCGAGTTCCATAAAATAGTCGGCGAGCGTAGTTTGAGCGGTCTGGTGCCCCAGTTGGTGCATCAGACCAAACAACTGTCCCCGGAAATGGGCCGCCTGGTTAACAGCACTCAAGACACCTTGCCACTTGGGCAACCAGGCCCCTAGCCAGGGTACGTAGACCAGACTTTGGGCAAAGTAAGCGGCCAGTTCGGGGTCGTGGAGGAAGCTGGCGAGTTGCTCGTAGCGGGCCAGGATCACGTGGTAGTCGGTTTCCAGATACCCGAACTCGGTGTAATAGTCGGGCTCGGGAGGCTCGCTCAGGCCAGAAGGTTCTCCGGCCAGCAGTTCGTACCAGGCCCAATCGGAGCGGAGCATCTGCTCCAAAATTCCGCGCACACTTCCATACCCAGTGTGCAAGTATTCCACTCCAGACAACGCCCCAACGGAACCCAGGGTTCGTCTGGTAGCCCAAACCGTATAGCGCAAATGGGTGGCCAGATAGGCCTCGAGCCAGATCAAGGGGCACTCCGCAGAATCTGCCGGATCGCCGAGGCGTGGTAGGCGGTATGGGCAATGTGGTGAATCATCTGCGTAAGCCCTTCCTCGCGCCAGAAGGGTTTTTCCTGGATAAGCGCCCGGGTCGCTTGGTACTGTTGCCGCAGATCGGACTTGAGTTGGTTCCACTCGGCCTCGCTCAGCTGCCGCAACCTCCACGACGATTGCCAGTCGGCCTCGATGCGCTGGTTATTGAACATGGCCAGCACCATTCGTAGGGTCAGCAGGATGTGGTCCGCGTGAGCGGCAATGGTGCTGCCACCCTCATTAATGGATTGACCTGCCTGAGCAGCGCTCAGGGGCTCGAGGCTGAACAAAAGCCCGTTATACCAGCCATAACTCTGGTTCGTCTCGTCTCCCTCGAAAGCCATTTCGAGGCCTCTCAAAAGGGCCTGGGTCAGGCCTTCGTGGCCAAACTGCTCGCGTTCAGCATATTCCATATAAAACTCCCTGATCCATCATACAAAAAATTTGTTCTTGATTATGATACTGGCAGAAAATCACCCCAACACCTCTTTCCGTAGCACTGCTCGCTTGAAAACCGCACGGACGCTTAAGCTAGTAAGGTGCAAAATAGCAACTTGCCCATCCGTGAAGACATCCACGTTCACGTGGAGGTGGTGTATGCCGAGCAGCACTCGAGGCCGGGGCAACATGTGTTCGTCTATTTCATTACCCTGGAAAACCGGGGCCACGAGACCGTACAGCTACTAAGCCGTGAATGGTTCATCCACGATGGCAACGGCGAGGTGGGGCA
>CAZIXH010000240.1:0-9232 GCA_964543055.1 uncultured bacterium | reverse complement strand
GCCGTATAGACCGCCAGCGCCAGGCTGCCCGGAAAGGGCCCCAGGCCCACCGCAGCCACAAAAATAAGCGCCAGCACGAACTCGTTGAGGCCGCGAAACAGATCCAGCACCCGGCGGGTGAGCTGGTAGACCAGGGGGTGCGGGGCGGTGTTGCGCGAGGCCAGGATGGAGAGGGGCACGGCGGCCACCACTGCCAGGGCGGTGCCCCAGACAGCCATCTTGATGGTGACCACCATCTCACCCAGATACTCGCCGAGCCGTGAGAAGTTGGGGGGGAAAAAGCCGGAGCCGGGGCGCTCGGGATTGCCAACCACAAAGAGCCAGCTGCGCTCGAGGCCCGAGAGCAGCTTTTGCGGGCTGATCTCCGTCCCAAAGCTGGCCCAGAAAAGGACTACAGCGAGCCCCACCCAAAACAGGCGGTACCAGAGGCGCTGCACCTTGACCTGGGGCGGGGGCTCGAGGTTTGTAGAGGTTGCTTGCGTAGAGCTCATTTGATGTACGCTGGCCCTGAAAAGCTTCCGGGGGCCTGACGCGGTTGGTTATTTAGGGCAGGTCTGCTGGCGGAAACGATTGACCTGGCGAAAATCAGCGTAGTCGCGGGGGCTGGCCGACACAAAGCCTTTCAGACCGCTGGACTCCAGGAAGTCTTTGTCCTTGAAGTCCACCAAAGCCTTTTGCAGCTCAGTCTTGAGGGTGGCGGGTAGATCCTTGCGAACCGCGATGGGCGAAGAGGGGATCATCTCAGACTTGAACAGGACGTTGAACTCCTGCTCGAGCCCCTTGATCTGGCCTTTGTCGGCCGCAGCGATGATGCCGAGGTCGAAGGTGGCACCCACGTCAATGGTGCCGTTGGCCACGCCCAGGATTACGTTTTCGTGGGTTCCGGCAAAGGTGGTTCGGGCAAAGTACTGGGTAGGCTCGATGTTGAGCCTGGTGCAGAAGGAGTACATCGGCACGCGGAAGCCCGAGGTAGAGTTGGGATCCACGAATGCGAAGTTTTTGCCCTTGGCATCAGCCAGGGCGCGGATGGGGCCGCCTTTCTTGGAGATAATCAGGCTGTAATAGCCCATGCCCCCGGTCACCGAGTTCTCCTTCACGATGGCCTCGGCGCTGGCCTGATCCTCGGCATCCAGGTAGGAGCTGGGGCCGTAGTAGGCCACATCCACCTGCTTGTTTTGCATGGCGATGATGACTGCAGCGTAGTCGGCGCCGTTGCGAAAGTTGACCTTGATGCCCAGGCGCCGCTCGAGGTGCTCCACCAGCGGTTTGAAGCGGGCGGTGGCATCTTTGCTGGCTTCAGTGGGCACGGTGGCAAAGGTGATCTCGCGGGGCCAGCCCGTTTTGTCCACGCCCTGGGCCAGGCCCGCCCCCAGGGCTAGGCTCGCAATAGCAACAATCCAGTTCTTCATAACCTCACCTCCACCAAAAAACTATTGGTTTCTGGTCAGTGAAGTATGCGGTTCGGCCTTACGCTGGGCTGAACTGGCGTGGAGCAGTCTCGTGTAACTTTTCTGGGTCGGACTCGTCGTAGTAGAGCGCCCTCGAGGTATCCCTGCTCAGGTCGCTGGCGGTTCCGTCGAAGAAAACCCGGCCCTTTCGCAAGGCCACCACCCGGTCGGCGTAGCGGCTCACTGCATCCAGGTGGTGCAGGTTGCAAATCACCGCAATGCGATCCTCGCGACTGATTTCCAGGAGCAGCTCCATAACCTGCTCAGCGGTCTTGGGGTCGAGGGCCGAGATGGGCTCGTCGGCCAGGATGAGCCGGGGCCGCTGGGCCAGGGCACGGGCAATGCCCACCCGCTGTTGCTGGCCCCCGGAGAGGGTGTCGGCCCGCTGCCAGGCCTGGTCGGCCATGCCTACCCGCTCGAGGAGGTGCATGGCCCAGGCCAGTTCCTCCCGTGGATACCAGCGGAGGGTGGAGCGCAGGGGATTGAGCTCCCCCAGCCGCCCCACCAGAACGTTTTCCAGAGCCGTCAGGCGCCGCACCAGGTTGAACTGCTGGAAGACCATGCCGATCTGCCGCCGGGTCTGGCGAACCAGCCGCTCCGGAGCGCGGGCAATCTCAGTATCGCCTACCATGACCTGGCCGCTGGAGGGACGAAGGAGACCGTTAATCAGGCGAAGGAGCGTGGACTTGCCACTGCCGGAGGGACCGATAACTGCAGTGAATGCATTCTCCGCGAAGGTCAGGCTCACCTCGCTCAAAGCGGCCGTGCCGTCTGCGAAGCGCATGGTAATGTCGTTAAGTCTAACGAATCCGTTGTTCACACAATAAGTAATACCTGTGCCTTGTCAGGGGAGCATGCAGGGAAAGCACTGGAGTACAAAAAGAAAATTCACAAACGCTTTTGTCAGTAATATCATCGCATACACACCCCAGGCTATGATGCTCGCCTGACCAGAGCCCAATACCGTACCCCCATGAACTCGAACACCCTGCCCGTGCTAGGCATGGCCCTGCCCATCGAACTGCTGCCCACCTACCGCCCCTGGCTTCTCGAGCAGGGGGGACGCGACCTCGAGATCCAGGACGCCACCCGCCCCGAGGTGCTCGACGGCGACTGGCAGCCCCTGGTGGCCAGAGCCCGCGAAGCGCTGGACGGCTTCACCGGCAGAATCGGTATCCATGGCCCTTACGACGGCCTCTGGATGGCCTCCGCCGACCCCTTCGTGCGGCGCATGATCGCTGAAAGATACAAAAGGGCCCTGGAGTTTGCCGCCGAGCTCGGGGCCACCCACATGGTGATCCATAGCCCCTTCCTCTTCTTCGGCCACCCCCAGATGGCCCACGCCCCGAGCAATGGCCTGCAGCGCGAGCTCGAGTTCGTGCACGATACCCTGGAGACCGTCCTGCCCCTGGCACGCAACCTGGGGCTCACCCTGGTCATTGAGAACATCCGTGACACCAACCCGAACGCCCTGCTGGCCCTGGTGCGGTCTTTTGACTCGGCCCATGTCCGGATGAGCCTGGACGTGGGCCACGCCTACCTGATGCATCAGATCGGCGGCCCTTCGCCCGACCAGTGGGTGCAGGAGGCCGGGAACCTCCTGGGACACCTGCACCTGCAGGACAACGACGGCCTCCTGGACCGGCACTGGCCGCCCGGCGAAGGGCGCCTCCACTGGAGGGCGCTCTTCCAGGCCCTGAGCAAAGTCGAGAGCCGGCCCCGGCTGATCCTCGAGGTGCGGCACGAACGGCTCCCCCAGGCGGCGAGCTGGTTGGTGGGACAGGGTCTGGCGGTGTGAGGCGCTAAATAATGAAAGGGGTTTTGATATTTGTTTCTGATTTGTGGTTATCATTTTGACGTACTGGACGCTGTTTGTTAGTATTTTTGAATGGGCCATTCGCATTCTCACGGCGGTCATCATCACGAACCTGCCAGCTACGACCGGAGCTTTGCCCTGGGGGTTGGATTGAACCTGGGCTTTGTGGTGGTTCAGTTTGCTTTTGGGGTGTTGGCAGCCTCCCTCGCCCTGGTGGCCGATGCAGGCCATAACCTTCAAGACGTGTTCTCGCTTTTGCTGGCCTGGGGAGCCAGTGCGTTGGGGCGTCAAGCGGTATCAGCCCGGCGTACATACGGCTATAAGCGCTCGAGCATCCTGGCAGCCCTTTTCAATGCGGGTTTATTGCTTTTAGTCTCGGCGGTCATCGCCCTTGAGGCGGTCAAGCGCTTCTGGGAGCCACAACCCGTGATGGGTCAGACAGTGGTTTGGGTAGCCCTTCTGGGCATCGTTGTTAACGCGGGTAGTGCTCTGCTGTTCCTGCGGGGAAGCAAAGAGGACCTCAACCTGCGCGGGGCTTTCTTGCACCTGATGGCTGATGCTGCAGTGTCTCTAGGTGTGGTCGTCTCCGGAGTTTTGATTCTGCTCACCGGCTGGTTGTGGATTGATCCACTAATGAGCCTTCTCATAGTTGGGGTCATCGTTTGGAGCACCTGGGGTTTAGCTAGGGAGTCGCTCGATCTAGCACTTGACGCAGTGCCAAGAGGTATAGATCCCCAGCAGGTGCGGGCCTACCTGGTGGGGCTTCCATCAGTTCGCGGCGTACACGATTTGCACATATGGGGTCTTTCTACCACAGAGCCAGCCCTCACCGCACACCTGGTATTAGAAGATCTCTCGGCGAGCAACTCCCTCATTCAGCTTGCCCGCCGTGATCTACATGACCGCTTTGGTATAGAGCACCTCACCTTGCAGCTTGAGTCCGCCCAAGACCCATTAAACTGTCCGGCCTGTGAGATCAAGTCTTCTTGATTTCTCGAGCTTTTCTCATAGACCTAAAGGTGGGGGTATCTTGGCCAGTCTGGTCACCAGGTGAAACTGCTTTGCAGAAAGGCGGCCTCGAGGTGCACCGGCCAAATCCGATCCAGGAACAGGGTGTGGTTGGCAACGGTTTCGCTGGGGATGGGCTTGGCCGCGAGAAGAGCGCTCAGGGCCTGGTTTCCGGCGCAACCAGGATGCTGCTGCCTGCGCCGTTGTACAACCACGTGAACACGATCGCGCCTGCAAGGGTGCCTAGCAGGAATCCCGTGGCGATGGCGGGGTCATAGAGGAAGAAGAAGGCGGGCAGGTGCCATAGCGCCCAGAATACCCAGAGAAGTAGGGTGGCTTGGAGTGCGCTGCGGTGCTTCTGCAGCCGGGGAAGGGCAAATCCGCGCCAGCCGGTTTCCTCCCCCAGGCCAAACGTCAGAATCCATAGGAACAGCGTCCCCATGCCAAGGTATGGCAGATGGTTCACCCGCCCCAGTTCGCCCAAGCCGAAGGGTTGCCCCTGAACCACCTGGAGCCCCAGGGCAACCATCACATATAGCGCAATGGGGGAACCCGCCACCAGCCACCACACAGGGGGAACCCGCCATCTTAGCAGCCTGCTGAGGAGTTCCTTGACCCCGTTCGCGCCGGTTGCCAGCCAGGTCGTGATAACGGCGGCCAGCATCGGCCCATAGCCGGCCAGGTAGTGGATGGATGGTGGGATGGTGGCCTGAATCAGGCCCTGTGCCTGGAGCGCCAGCGGAATTTGCACGGCCCACGAGATCGCGTAGGCAAGGATGAAGTAGACGAAAAGCGCATTTCGCCTCGTCCAGCCTGATAGGGCGGTCATGGCTTTGGCCATTGCGGGCACCTCGCATGAGCATGATGCTTGATTGTCATGCAAGGCCACACGCATCCGAAACGGAGCTTGTGAAACCTGCCAACCATTCCTCTTGATCGGGGCGCGCCGCCGCTTCAGCTTGGGAAGGCATAGGTTTGTAGCCGACAAATTCGCATGGTTGACTGCGGCTTGGGTGACTATCGGGCAAATGCTTTCAGGCCCTTCGGGCCCGATGATGTCGCGTATTGGCCCGCCTCTCGCCCTTCGGCCTCCTCCAACGGCCCCACCGGCATCTGCAAGGAAACCACGAACGCCGAGGATGGCCGGGCCAGGGCTCTCAAGGTGCGTTTGGAGCCGGGCAGCACAATCAGTACCACGTCCTCGCGATCGCTTCGAATGACGTTTTCTTGACCGCAAGATGTCAAAAAGTTGCCCGGAGGTGAGCTTATGAAACGCACATGGTCTTTTCTGCTGCTCCTGGGCCTGGCTTTCGCCCAAAGTCCTATCACGATTCAATACTGGCACATCAACACCGAGGCCTTCGGGCTTCCCGCCGTGAGGGAGCTGATCCGGGCTTTTGAGCAGCAAAACCCAGGCATCAAGGTAGAGGAGCGTTTTCATGCCAATGCCTATACCGGGCTCCTGCAGAACCTGCAGGCTGCACTGGCCGCTGGAACCCCCCCGGATGTGGCCCAGATTGGCTACCTCTACACCCGATACACAGCCTCCAACTTCCCCTATGTGAGCACCACCGAGCTGGCCAAAAAGTTTGGCGGCGAGCGCCACCTGCGCCGCTTCGCGGGCAATGTGCTGGCCTTGGGGCAGGTGGATGGGGTACAGGTAGGCATGCCCTACTCGCTCTCGAATATCGTGGCCTACTACAACGCAGATCTGTTCCGGCGCGCGGGCTTGGATCCCAACCGTCCCCCGAGCACCTGGGATGGCTGGCGGCGGGCGGTACAGCAGATCAAGGCGCGTACAGGCAAGGCGGGGCTCTACCTGATCCTGCTGGACGACAACTGGGCAGTAGAAGCCCTCTTCCGCTCGAACGGAGCGCGGTTGCTAAAGTGCGAAGGGGGTACCTACCGCACCGGCGTGGATAGCAAGGAGGCGGTGGAGGCCCTGGGCCTCTGGGCCAGCCTGGTGCGCGACGGCCTGGCGTTGGGTGTCTTGCTGCAACAGGGAGAGCAGTCCTTCCTGGCTGGCGAGACGGCAGCCTTCATGACCACCATTGCCCGGCGGGCCGGCTTGCAGGAGCAGACCCGTGGTCGCTTTGAGCTTCGGGCAGCCCGCTTCCCCACCTTTGGCGGGAAGGCCCCCAGCCTCCCGGGTGGCGGTAACGTGCTGATGGTGTTCAGCCGTGACCCCAAAAAGCAGGAGGCCGCCTGGAAGTTCATCGAATTCCTTACTTCGGCGGAGGGCTTCACCATTTGGACCAAGGGCACCGGCTATGTTCCCCTGATGCCGGAACTGATTCGGGATGCCCGCTACTTGAAAACCTTTGTCGAGCAAAACCCCATACAACGGGTGGCGGTGGAGCAGCTCCCCTTCACCGCTGCCTGGACCAGCTTCCCCGGCTCAAATGGGCTGGCGGCCAGCCAGGCGCTGTTCCGGGCCGTCCAGCGTGCGCTGGCCGGGCAGGCCTCTGCCGAGGTGGCCCTGAAGGAGGCTGCCCAGGAGATGAACCGCCTGATTGGGAGTGAGCGGTGCAGCGAGTAAGCCCGAGGCCGGTCTTGGTCGGACGCGCGGGGCAGATGCACTGGGGCCCGTTCCTGTACGTGGCCCCAGGCCTGCTTTTTTTGCTGGTATTTGTATACTGGCCCCTCTTTTACAACATCTGGCTCAGCCTGCATGACTGGAATCTGGTGAGCCCTACGGCACGATTTGTGGGGCTGGGGAATTATCTTGCCCTGCTCCAGGACCCGCTGTTTATCCAGCTCTTGCTTCAGAGCCTCGAGTATATCCTGCTCGCCACCCTGGGTAACTTCTTGCTGCCCCTGGCACTGGCTTTCCTGACCTTGCAGGTACGGGAGCGCTGGTTGGATCTGTATCAGAGCCTTCTGTTTGCGCCCACCGCCGTGGCCGTCTCGGTGGCCACGCTGGTCTGGCTGTATTTGTATCTTCCGGCAGCGGGCCCCTTCTCCAAGGCATTCTCTTTCCTGGGCTTCACCCCGCCCAACTTTTTGGGGGATCCCCAGGCGGCTTTGTTCGCAGTGAGCCTGGTGGCCAACTGGAAGTTCCTCGGCTTTCACTACCTGATCGCCCTGGCGGGTATCCGCGCGCTGCCCAAAGAGGTGCTCGAGGCAGCCCGGGTGGATGGCGCGGTGGGCTGGCCGTTCCTGAGCCGCGTGCTCCTTCCCATGCTGGCTCCCACCCTTCTGTTCCTCTTCCTGAGTGCGGTTTCCGCCGCTTTGGACTATGTCTTTGTGCCCATTGATGTGATGACCCAGGGGGGGCCATTCGGCCATACCTCCAACCTGATGTATGCGGTGTACCAGGAAGCCTTCCGCTTTTTTCGGGTCGGCATGGCCGCGGCGCTGGCGGTGCTGCTCAGCCTGGGGCTGGCCGGGTTTGTGCTGGCTCAGTTGAGGATTCTGGAAAGGCGGTCGCCCTATGCATAGGCAGCTGCTGCCCCACCTGGGGCTCTGGGTCGCGGTAGGATTGACCTTCCTGCCCCTGCTGTACCAGCTGGGCCTGAGCCTGGTTCCGCCAGAACGGCTCTTTGCCTCTCCCTGGCCGTTCTCCTGGCCCATGACCCTAGATAACTACCGCATCGTGCTGGAAAAGCTACCTCTCGGGCTTTACGCCTTCAACAGCCTGGTATTTGCCCTGGGAAGTACCCTTGGCCAGCTGGCTTTGGGCCTCCTGGCCGCCTATGCGTTTGTGTTCCGGCGGTTTGCCTACAGCGAGATCCTCTTTGCCCTGTTTGTGGCCAGCATGCTGGTGCCTTTCGTGGTGACCTACCTGCCCAGCTATCTGCTCCTGGCCAAGCTGGGCTGGCTCAACACCCACCTGGGCCTGATTTTGCCCATGCTCACCGCGGGCTATGCCACCTTTCTGCTACGCCAGCACTTCCTGACCTTCCCCAAGGAAATCCTGGAGGCCGCCCAGATTGACGGTGCAAGCCCCAGGCAGATTCTCTGGACGGTGCTGGTTCCGGCCAACCAGGCCACCCTGGTAGCCCTGGGGATGACCCTGTTCATCAACGCCTGGAACCAGTTTGTCTGGCCCATGCTGGTGGCCAACCGGCCTGATATGTACATCCTGACGGTGGCTGTGCAACGGTTTGCCGGTGGAGAAGGGGCCAACGCCTGGGGGCCTTTGATGGCGGCCTCGGTTCTGGCCACGCTGCCCACCCTTTTCCTTTTCCTGTTGTTTCGCAAGCGGATTCTGGACACCCTGCTAGAAGGAGGGGTGCGGCTATGACTACTGTGCTGTTCTTTGGCGATATTGTAGGCCCTCCCGGGCTGGAGGCCCTGGAGCGAAACCTCAGCGGGCTGCTGAAACGCTTCGAGCCCGACTTTGTGCTGGCCAATGCGGAAAACCTGGATCTCACGGTGCCGGAACTGGGCCGGGCAGGCATGCGCCTTGAGAGCCTGGAACGCCTCCTGGAGCTTGGCGTGGATGCGGTCACGGGGGGCAACCACTCCTTTGACCCGCCCTGGATGGAGGTGATCCTTTCCCATCCCAGGGTGCTGCGACCCCTCAACTACAGCCGGTACGCACCGGGCAGGGGGCACCTTTTATTGGAAAATGGGGATAAACGCTTGCTGGTGGCCAATCTGGCGGGGCGTTCGGCCCTGCCCCATGCTGACAGCCCGGTCGAGGCTATGGATCGGCTATTGGCTGAAGGACTCGAGGCGCCGGTGTTCGTGGACTTTCACTCGGAGTCGGTCTTCGAGAAACTGGGTTTTGCCTACATGTATGCGGGCCATCTGGCTGCCGTGGTGGGTACACACACCCACGTGCCCACGACGGACGCTCGCATCCTCCCTGGAGGCACGGCTTACGTGTCGGACGTGGGCATGGTAGGGCCGGAGGATGGCATGCAGGGCTACCAACCCGGCTTCCTGGTAGAGGCCATCCGCCGCAGGCTTCCGCCACAGGGGACGCAGCTCAACTACGCCAGTGGCCCAGTGC
>CAZIXH010000239.1:0-3221 GCA_964543055.1 uncultured bacterium | reverse complement strand
CACGTGCGCGTCCACGTCGAGGTGCCGACCCAGCTCCCGAAGGAGCCGCGGGCGCTCCTCGAGCGCTTCGGGGTGCCCCAGCGGGGCAACCTGGGCGCCACCCTGCTCGACCTGGGTGAACTGGACCCCATTCTGCTTGGGCGGGTGGGCTTGCTATCCACCCGCGGGGCCATGATTGAAAAGGTGCAGCCCGGCGGCCCCGCCGCTCGAGCGGGCTTACGCCCGGCCCAGCGTGACCAGCGCGGTAAACTGGTCAGCCTGGGCGATGTCATCCTGGCCGTCAATGGCCGCACCATGCGCAACGCCAGCGAGGTGACCCAGACCATCGCCCGCTACCGCCCGGGCGACCGGGTCACCCTCACCATCTGGCGCAACGGACGACGGCTGGATGTAACACTGACGATGATTGCCAGGCGCTGATGCGCCTGCCGAGGGTCGAGGGTCAAGCGCTCGATCACAAACAGCCCTTGACACTCGGCCCTGAACCCTGGACGCTATAGCACGATGTATATCGCTATCGAGGGTGTGATTGGGGTGGGCAAAACCACCCTGGCCCGGCTGCTGGCCGAGCGGCTGGGGGCCGAGAGTTTGCACGAGGTGGTGGAGGAGAACCCCTTTTTGCCCCTGTTCTATCAAGACCCGGTGCGCTACGGCTTCAAGGTGCAGGTGTTTTTCCTCCTCTCGCGCTACAAGCAACTGCTGCCCCTCTCGCAGCCCAGCCTGTTTGCACGGGGGGTGGTAGCCGACTATCTGTTCGACAAGGACGCCATTTTTGCTGCCATGAACCTGAGCGGGGCTGAGTGGGAGCTGTACAACGACCTCTACACCCACCTCTCGCCCAAGCTGCCCACCCCCGACCTGACCCTTTACCTGCGGGCCCCCCTGCCGGTCATACTGGAGCGCATCCGCCGCCGGGGGCGGGTCTTCGAGAAGCAGATGGAGCCCGAGTACCTGGCCCGCCTGAGCGAGTTCTACGAGCGCCACTTTGCCACTTACCCGCATCCGTTGTGGGTTCTGGACACCCAGGAGTTCAACTTTGCCGAGCGCGAAGCCGACCGGGACTGGGTGGTGCGGCGCGTACAGGAAAGATTGGGCATCCCGGCAGCCAACCCAGGGCATGCTGGCCCTGCCTCGAGCCCTGCGGGTCTCGAGCGCTCTTGAAATTAGTATCCAAGACCGCCTTGTTTTTGGCCCTAGACCCTCCACGCTTGACCCTCAATCCCCATGTATATCGCTATTGCAGGGAACATTGGCTCCGGTAAGTCCACCCTGACCGGACTGCTGGCCCAACGCTATGGGCTTTTGCCGGTTTACGAGGCCGTGGACGAGAACCCCTACCTGGCCGACTTCTACGCCGATATGGGGCACTGGGCCTTCCAGTCGCAGGTATTCTTTCTGGCCAAGCGGCTGGCGCAGCACCTCGAGCAGATCAACCCCGCCCAGCATGTGGTGCAGGACCGCACCATCTTCGAGGACGCCTTTATCTTCGCCCAGAACCTATGGCTCGAGGGCCACCTCTCCGAGCGGGACTGGCAGACCTACCTGGCCCTCTACGAGGGTATTGCGCCCGCACTACGCAAGCCCGACCTGCTGATTTATGTGCGGGCTTCGGTCGAAACCCTGCAAGCCCACATTGCCCGTCGGGGGCGGGCCTACGAGCAAACCATCCCCACCGAGTACCTGGCCTCGCTCAACCGCCTCTACGAAGCCTGGGTTGGGGCCTACGACCTCTCGCCGGTGCTGGTGATTTCCAGCGACACCGTCAACTACGCCGAGGATGAAGAAACCCGCGAGCTCATGTTTCGGATGCTCGAAGCCTACGGCCTGAGCACCCCGTTGGTATGAAGTTCTTTGCAAGAACCTATCGAGGCTGTGGGCGTGGGAAGAAAAAAGGTCTCCCCCCGGAAACCCAGGTAGGGAGACAGAGCGAATCTACTTTATTTCCTCTTACGACTGGAAGTCCTGGAAGGTTGTTGGTGCGGAGGCTCCACAATGGGCTCGAGGTTTGCCTGGGGTAACCGCACCACCGAGAAGTGCTGGTGGAAGGTTTCCACCTGCAGATCGAACACCGGGATCACGCCCACCTCGCTTTTGCAAAACGGCGTGAACTTGACGCATTTGGAGGCGCTGATGGCATTCCCCGCTTCGTCGTTCACCGTAACCCTGACCAGGAATTCCAGGGCTCCGGGCAATTTCTGACTTTGCAGAGTCAGGATCAGGTAACCCTGGTCTATCTGGTAAGTAGCTTTCTGGCTGCCAATCTCTACAGTGCCCTGTTTTTTCAGCAAGTCAGTTCCAGCCACATGCCAGTGATAGCGCAGGGTTCCGGCAAAGTTCTCCACAGTGGCCCGGAAATGGCCGGTTTGGGAAGTCCGGCGAACCACCGTTCTTCTCCAGCGGCCCAGCCGCGCCTGGGCAGGCTGCACGGACTTGGCTGGCTGAAAACGCAGATTGGCCCGTGGGGTAGCCTCGAAGCGAATGTTTTCGAGGTCGGCTACCACCTCGGGGAGTTGCCAGCCATCACAGGCAAACTCACCCGAGAGCTGCACCGAAGGCAGGGGTTTTTCGTAGGTTTTGTAGCGCAAGCGAATGCGGTCATCAAAAACCTCACTCACCTGTACCACGCTATAACGGCCCTCGGCGGTCTTGAGGGCATAGACCAGGCGGGTCTCGAGGTATTTTTGCGACTCCGGCAAAAAGGGCAGGTCGGGGAAGGGCAGCGGAACAGCCAATTCGTGCAAGGGAATTGTGGCATCTGCATAGTGGAAGGGGTAAAGTTTCCAGCGCAAAATCCCCGCAAAATCCAGAAGGCCGGTGCGGGCCAACCGCGCTCCACATCGGGTGCGGAGCTGGCGACCAAAACCACTACCGCGCCACTCCAGATCTGCGCTGCCCATACTTTCTGCACCCACCTGGCCGTTGTCGAGGTCAATGAATTGCCCATTTCGTACCTCGAGCACCCCAGAAGCCCGAATGGGCACTTTTTCAATGGGTCTGGCATCAAAGTTGATGGCCACATCGTCAATAAAGACCCGTTGGAAGATCAGGTTCAGGCCAATCGCGGGAACCTGGAGGTCTTGTCGTAGCTTGTCAGCCAGGTTTCCAGCAATACCCTCCACGGTTGTTTCGATCACATTCTCGGCAATGGCCAGCAGCACCGGCACCAGGATGCCAATCAGGATGGCTCCCACAATGCCCCCCACCACCACACCGCCTACCAC
>CAZIXH010000238.1:0-3085 GCA_964543055.1 uncultured bacterium | reverse complement strand
GGCTTCGGTGAGCTTGATGATCGAGCCGGGCGCTACTTTTCAGGTAGGGGCGCTGGCCGGAACCCTGTTGGAGCGGACGGTGGGCTATGGTTCGATCATTGCGGAGCGCTATCCCATCGAGCCAGGGGATGTGCTGATTGCCATTTCCAACAGCGCCGCCAACGCGGTGGTGCTGGAGGTGGCCCAGGCGGCCAAGGTCAGGGGAGCCAGGGTAATTGCCCTTTTGAGCCGCCAGTATGCCCAGATGAAGCAATCTTTCATGTTCGAAATAGCCGACCTGGTGCTGGACAACCACGGCCCTGCAGGCGATGCCCTGGTGGAAATCGGTGACGAGGTGGTGGGCCCGGTTTCGACCGTAGCGGGTGCGTTTATCCTCAATGCGGTCTGGTGTGAGGCTGCCCAAATACTGCACCGCCGAGGGCTGCCCATTCCGGCCTACCGCAGCAGCAACCTGCCGGGTGCCGAAGCCCACAACGCCCGTTGGGTTGCACACTTCAAAGGGAGGGTGCGGCACCTTTGAGTGGGGCAAGGCCTGAGCGGGTTGCTTGGCAGAACACAAACTCGGTCTGTGCCCTGTGGTTCCCGGCGCTTTGCCTCCATGAGAGCCCCCTCAGGATTGCTTGCGTGCAGGATGAGATAAACGATGAAAGTTGAAGGAACCTTAACCCGGCTGTGAGGATTTCTTAATGTCGTTTTGAACCACCCTACTTTTTTGTGCGCTATACACTGGGTTTAGTGCGGGTATCCTATGGTTCTATCCGGAGGTCAGGGCTTGTCGCTGTATCAGACTCTTAGTAGATCCCTCGAGCCCATGCTAGGTGAACGTACCCGGATGGTGTTGGAGGAGGGGGTGCGTCGGCTGGGCATCAGCCCGGACAAGCTCGATGCATCCCAGGCCGAGGTGATTCTCAAACGCCTGGTCTACCGCGAGCTACAGACCAAAATGACCCCCAACGCGGCCCGCAGCCGCATTGAAGAGATGCTCAAGGAACTGGGCATCGGCGGGGAGAACGGCGCCAAAGCGGGCGCGGGCAAGCTATCGGCCCATGCCAAAGGCGTACTGGCCGACCTCGAGGCTGGCCTCAAGCGCTTTAGCCTGTACTTAGACTGGCCCGAGGTAGGGCGCTTGCGTGGTCTGATTAACGTGATCAAGCAAGACCCCGAGGCCTCGGCGGTGCGGGCCTTGCTGCGCGAAGGGCAGGAAGTGCTGGCGGGGCTCGAGGAAAGGCTCCAGTCGGCCTTGCTGCGCCAGACCCGCGATCTGACCGACCTCGAGATGGCCTTGCAGCGGGTGCAGAGCGTGGGTGGTCCGAAGGTACGCCGTCTGGAAAACCTGATTCGCCAGATTCAGGAGGCCCACGCCCAGGAAACCCTGGCCTCCGCTGAAGTCGAGCGGGCCCGGGCCCTGGCTGCCGATATGCGCAAGCTGGTCGAATCGTCGGTGGTGCAAAACCCCACCAGCGAGGCGGCCATCACGCTGGACACCATTGAAGACATTCCGGCAGTGGATCGTCCCACCGAGCCCCAGGTGGTGCTCAAAGACCCCACCATCGAAGCACCCGCCGTGGTTGAGGGAGCTTCTGATGGCTTCGACGATGAAGCACTGGTGCTCGACCTCGACTTTGACGCCCTGACCGCCGAGCAGCAGTCGCGTATCCGAGAGATTGACGTAGCCGAGGATACCCGGCATCTGGAGGCCCTCAAAGAGCGCTATGTGGCGGTACTGGGCATCCCCAAAATTGCCAGCGAACTGGCTACCCTGCAAGCCGAATTGCAGGCCGGAAACCCTCTGGGAGAGCGTCTGACGGCCTTTGCCGAACTGCTCAAGGCCACCCATGCTGAAGCATTGGCCGAAGCGCGGGTGCGCTACGAATGGCTGGCTGACCGGCTGGGCCGCCTCGAGCTGCCCCCCGACAGAACCGCCCCGGTGCAAGCCCGGCTGGCGGTGGTGCTGGAAACCTTGCACGCTGGGGGGCTTCCAATGGAGCTCTCGGAGCTCGAGCGGGCCATGACGGGCCTCGAGGCTGAAGAAAAAGCCAGCCGCGAGATCCGCGAGCGCCAGGCCCGTCTCGAGAATGCCCTGGCCACCCTGCGCACCGAGGCCGAACACGCCCTCTCGCCCTTCCGGGGGCACCCGCTGGTGGAGTCTTTCATGATGGCCCTGACGGGGGTGGATATCTCCGAGTCCTCGCTCCAGACCCTGCGCCAGGAACTCTCCGAACTGCTGTCCCAACTGGCCCGCGAGCGCGAGGAAGAAAGCCTCAAGCGGATGGGTTTGCGGGCGACGGTGCAGGCCCTGCCCTCCCTCGAGATCCTCGACCCGGACAAGCAGCGCCTTATCCAGCAGATTGATCAGGGCGCGGGGAGCCTGGGCGAACTCGAGCGGGCCGTGGGGCAGTTGGTGGACAAAGCCAAGGGGCTGGTGGCAAGTAAGCTGGATGCCCTCGAGGCGCGTATTCGCACCCTCGAGCAGACCCTCAAGGAATCCCTGATCGAACTCAAGCAGCCCTTGCAGGCCACCCGCGAGGCGCTGGCCCAGGGCCGTATCGCCGATCCCACCCCCCTGGAGCGGGCCCTGGGCGAGCTGATTGCCGCCCGCCGGGCCGCGATGGCCGAGGAACTCTCGCGCTACGAGATGGCGGCCCGCAGCATGAAGGGTCTGGGGGGCGAAGAACTCGAGGACAAGGTGGCCCAGGCCCGGGCCTACCTCCAGGCTGGCGAGCTGCCCGACCTGACCGAAATTCACGCTTTGCTGGGCCGCCTGCGCCGCGCCCAGGAAACCCTGCGGGCCGAGCTGGGTGGGCGCATCGGTGCGCTCCTGGAGGCCTACAACGCCCACAAAAGCGTAGGCGGCGAAACTGCCCTTCGCATCAAGCCGTTGTGCGATTTCTTGCTCTCGGCCTCCGAGCGGCTGCCCCGCCTGGGGGTGAGCGGCCTGCTCGAGGTGCGCCGGGCCCTGGAAGAGGCCGAACGGCTGGAAGCCCAGCTAGCCCAGGAACATGCGGCAGCCCAGAGCCTGCTGCAAGAGCTCAAGGGGGCCGACCTCGAGTCCTTGCTGGATGTGTTCGAGTCCCCCACCCAACTC
>CAZIXH010000237.1:0-9813 GCA_964543055.1 uncultured bacterium | reverse complement strand
GAGGTGGCCTGGGTCTTGCATGGGGGCCGGATGCCCGGCGCTGTCTGGCTAACCTGAGCTTTTGTCGGTGGCCTGCCCTTTGGCCCTGTACATTTCGCGGTCGGCGTGGCGGTAGAGGGTGTCGGGGTCGCTGCCGTCACGGGGGTAGATGGCCAGGCCAATGGAAGCCGTGACCTCGAGGGCCCGGTTGCCAATCCGCACGCTGGTGTTCACTTCCTGGGCGATTTTTTCAGCCAGCCGCTCGGCCATCTCGACGGAGGGAAGGTCGGCCAGGATCACCCCAAACTCGTCGCCGCCCAGCCGGGCTACCGAGTCGGTGGCCCGCACCGCAAGGCTGAGCTGGCGGGCGATGCTCCGCAGAAGCTCGTCGCCGGTGGCATGGCTGAAGGTATCGTTAACCTGCTTGAAGCCGTTCAGGTCTATGTAAACCACCCCCACCAGGCGGTCTTTTTCCTGAGCCCGGGCCATGGCTTGCTGCAGACGCTCCTGGTAGAGCATCCGGTTGGGCAGCCGGGTCAGGGCATCGTGGGTGGCCTGGTACTCGAGCTCCTCTATCAGGGCCTGTCGGTCCACCGCAATGGCGGCCAGGTCGGCGGTGGCGTGGATAGCGCGGCTATCGGGCTCGAGGGGGGTGGGCCCCAGCACGCTCAGGGCCCCCAAAACCCCTTCCTTGGTGCGGATGGGCAGGGTCAGGCCGTACCGATACCCCGCTACCAGCAAAGCTCGCCGTACTTCGGCGGGGAGGTCTTCCTTCAGGTCCAGGTTATCCGTTTCGGAAGTTTCGCCCAGGGCGGTGTTGTGCCCAAAAGGGCCGATGGGGCTGGTCTCCAGGAATTGCCGCACCACCTCGGGCAGGCCATGGCTGGCCACGGTGTTGAGGTTTTCCCCTTTGATAATCTGGATCGCGCAGGCCACCTCGGGTAGCTGGGAGCTGAGCATCTCGATGGTGGCAGTCAGGATATCTTCCAACTCGGCCCCCCGCGCAATCATCTCCAGGGCCAGGTTGCGGTCACGCTCGAGGCGAACCGCCCGTTTGTGCTCGGTCACGTCCACAATCAGGCCGCGCAGGCGAACGTTGCCGCTCGGTTCGGGTATGGCGCTGACGCGGTCCTGGAACCAGTGCATACGTCCGTTTTTGTCAAAAGCCCGGTACTCGATTTCGGCGGTCTCGAGGGCTACTGCAAGGTTTCGCAGGCGCTGCGAAACCATTTCGAAGTCAACGGGATAAAGCACCCTGGGCCACACGCTCTCGTCGCGGGGGCCCAGAAAGCGCTCGACCGGGTAGCCCAGCACCCGCTCGACCTGGCGGCTTACAAAGGTAAAGACCAGGGTATCCTTCTGGAATTCGGCCTCCCAGACAATACCGCCCAGCGAATTGACCAATTCCTGGTACAGCGCCCGCGACTGCCGCAATTCCCACTCAGCCCGCTTGCGTTCGGCCAGCTCGTTACGGAGTTGCTCGAAGAGCTGGGCGTTTTCCAGCAGGGGGGCGGCGGCCCTCGAGGCCGCCATTACGATCTCGACCTCATCAGGGCTAAACTCCCTGGGTTCATAGCTGTCCAGCCCCAGCGTGCCCAGCACGCGGTCCCCGGCCAGAATGGGCACCAGTAGCATCGAAACCACGCCAAAGCGCTTGGCCACCTCGCGCCCTGCCCCCATACGGGGGTCGTTCTGGGCATCGGGCACCGAGACCGGCTTGCGTTCGCGCATCACCTGCAAGCTGATCTCGTTGCCTTCCAGCGCAATTCGGTCATTGGTGTTGCGGGCCTGCCCTTCACCAAATTCCGAAATGATGGTCAGGTACCGCCCATCCTCCGACAGCCGGGCAAACCCTGCGTGCTGTACCCCCACTACGGCAGTCAGTTCGCTGCAAATAACGTTCAGTACGGTCAATGGGTCAAGCGGTGCGCCAGAAGTGGCCACAATTTGCTTGAGCATGGTGGCCTCTTTGAGCCGCCGATCCAGCTCTTTTTTTGAAAGGGAAGAGGAGGGAGAACGCCTTGTGGCTGGTTTCTTGCGCATAAAGGGCTGGGATACTCCTAAATTTGGGATACTCCTAAATGGGGTGCTTATTGCCCACTACATGATACCGAAAATCGCAGAAAGAAATAAGGCTCTAATTATGCCATAAGCAGCTATTTCATCGTATCAGTGGGCTGAGAGATGCTCTTGCATAACGGGTTTCAAGAGCCGGGTTGCACCGTAGCCCGATGATTAATTGGCCCTCCTGGCCTTCATCTGATATACTCTCACCTTGCGTGACCCGAAAGGGTCGCTAGATTGTGTTGTGCCCTGGCCCACCTGGAACAAAGCCAGGCCAGAGGTTGCAACCAAGCCAGAAAGGAGGTGAGTATGCCGCAATACGAAGTCAACGTGATTCTCAATCCCAACCTCGATGGGGCGCAGGCGGCCCAGGAGAAAGACATCATCAAAGCCGCCCTCGAGCGTCACGGTGCCCAGATCAAAAACATTGATGACTGGGGGAACCGCCGCCTGGCCTATCCGATTCAGAAAGACCCCGAAGGCAACGTGGTCTTCTACACCGTGGAAATGGCGGGGGATAGCAACGCCGCGCTTCAGCGTGAACTGCGCTTGCGCGACCATGTACGTCGTGTAACCATCATCCGCGACCGTCCCGAATGGCGCAACAGCCAGAAGAAGAAATAAGCTGTTTAGCCCACCTGAGTTCTGAGGCCAGAGACCGTAACGGAACTCAAAGGCTGCGAAAAGCAGAAAGCCCAGAGCCGAAGGCTAAAGGCAAACTGCGAAACGCCTGAGTAAGATCTAACTAAAAAGACCGAAACGAAAAAGGACTGATTGATATGGCTCGAGGCCTCAACCGCGTGACCCTCATAGGCACCCTGACCCAAGACCCCGAACTGCGCTACACCGCCGGTGGACTGGCCGTGATGGAACTCAACCTGGCCGGTAACGATGTCGTCACCGACGAACAGGGCCAGACCCGCGAACCCGCCTGGTATCACCGGGTCAAACTGCTGGGCAAGAGTGCGGAGTTCTGGGGCGACACCCTGAAGGCGGGCATGGCCCTCTTTGTGGATGGCAAGCTCGAGTACCGCGCCTGGGAGCAGGACGGTCAGAAAAAGAGCAGCCTGGACATCCGCGCCGACCGCATGGAGATTGTGAGCCTGGAAGGCAAGCGGGGCCAGGTGACCGTCACCGATGCTCGTGGACAGGAACGCCTCAAGGATGGCCTCAACCACGTGATGCTGGTGGGCAACCTGACCCGCGACCCCGAGCTGCGCTATACCCCCCAGGGAACCGCCGTGACCCGCCTTTCGCTGGCCGTGAACGAAAAGTTCACCACACGTCAGGGCGGCGAACAGGAAAAGGTGCACTATGTAGAGGCTCAGGCCTGGCGTGAGCTGGCCGAGTTTGCGGCAGAACTCAAAAAAGGAGACGGAGCGTTCCTAATCGGGCGCTTGGTGAACGACTCCTGGACCGCTCAGGACGGCACAAGGCGCTACACCACCCGTGTAGAGCTGAGCCGCCTCGAGCGACTTGCCCGTGGAACTGGACAGAACACAGGTGGAAACAGTTCCCAAAGCGCTGTAACCGCAGCCAAAGGCCGTACGGGCAAGGTAGATATTGATGAAGGCTTGGTAGACGATTTCCCACCTGAGGAGGATTTACCGTTTTGAGCACCAAGAAGATGTCCAACCGTGGTGGCCCCAAAGGCGACCGCAATGACCGTGAACGGGGTGAGCGTGGCGAGCGCGGTATGCGCCGTGGCCGCAAACCCAAAGTGGCCGCAGCTGTGGGGGCCTTCGACCTCAACGATTTCAAAAGCGTGGACATCCTGAAGCGTTTCCTGTCCGAAACAGGCAAGATTTTGCCCCGTCGCCGTACCGGACTCAACGCGCAGGATCAGCGCAAACTGGCCCGCACCATCAAGCGGGCGCGCATGATGGGCCTGCTGCCCTTCACCGAGAAGCTCGTGCGCAAATAGGGAGAGTGGAAGATGAAAGTGATTCTGCTTGAACCTATGGAAAACCTGGGCGACGTGGGTGCAGTAGTGAACGTCAAGCCGGGGTATGCCCGTAACTACCTGCTGTCCCGGGGGATCGCTACCCTGGCCACTGAGAGCAACCTCAGGACCCTGGAAGCCAAGATTCGTGCCCAGGCCAAGAAAGCCGCCGAGCGCAAGGCCGAGGCCGAGCGCCTGAGGGAACTCCTGGAGCCCATTACCCTTGTCCTTAAGGTCAAGGCCGGCGACCAGAAAATTTATGGCTCGGTGACCAGCCGGGAAATTGCTGCCGCCCTCGAGGCCCAGCACCAGATCACCATTGACCCCAAGAAGCTGGCCCTGGAAAAGCCCATCAAAGACCTGGGCGAGTACACCCTGGCCTACAAGCCCCACCCTGAGGTGGCCATGACCCTCAAGGTCTCGGTGGTGGCCGATAAGGCATAATTTGCCCAAGGCCAAAAGCTGAAAACCAGTGTTGTTCAGATGCCGCCCGAGAGGCGGCATTTTTGTACTGGACTTGGGCTGGTGGGGTTGATTCCCCGCCCTCTGGAAACAAACCAACCTGACCTGTCATCGGGCTCTTCACGGATCAGGTCGCTCATCCTGGAGGCCATTGTTCTGTTCAGGTCAAACCCTTTCATAGCCGGATGGCTCAATATCTCTGAACCTGGATTTTGCTCAAGGCATGGCCAAAAAAAGCTGGATGGAGTATGGCCCAACCCGGATGGTCTGGTTGAGGAACTCGGGCTGAACCGGCAGCGAAAGGGCAAACCCGGTTTTGGGGTCGCGCAGATTCACCACCCAGATTCCCTCCGGCAGGCCCGACCATAGCACTACTCCCCTGGCATCACTGATGCGCATTGCGGAGCGGATGTTGGCTGCAACAGGACGGCCCTCCGGGCTGCGGCGGCCCAGGGTCAGGATCAGGCCCTCGGCGGGTTTGTTCTGTAGCTGTACATGTACTTCAATGGTGATTCCTGCGCCTGTGGGCTCCTCCGGTTGGCGTGGGGGTGGGATGGGCGCAGGTTGGGCCAGGGCCAGAGCGGCAATCAAAAAAACCAGCAAAAAGTGCATCAAGCCAGAATAACACCAGGTCTGGTAAGTTTTCGTCCTACGAGGACGAACCGGCCCGAACAACTGGATACGCATTTCTCGCTGACCGGTAGGCAAGGTTGCGCTCAGGGGTCAAAAATGACCGCCTTATGAGTTTTTGATGTGGCTAATGATCCTTTTGAAATTGGTTCGGTGCCCATGCAGCTCGAGCCAGGTCAAGGCATTTCAAGTGATTTTAGGCGCTCCGCGTAAACAGCCCTGGCTCGTTCCGCCAGAGGGGTGGTCAGAACCCAGCGAAGCCGGGCGGTATCGGGGGTTTTGTCATACCAGAGATCAAAGACCTCCAGCAGCGTTGCGTTGTGAGTTGGGGCTGCTATTTTTTCAATGGATTGACCACGCTGGACCTGGCCCTCCTCAAGCACCCGGGCATAAAACCCCGGACGACCTGCCTGCCGAAACTTCTTGACGAAATTGGGGTCGCCCATGCGGGCCGCCAGCGTGGCGCAGGGAATGCGGGGAGCGGATACTTCCAGCACAACCGGGCCTACCCGAAAACGGTCCCCAATGCGCACCGGCCCCTTGCCGAAGCTCGAGAAGGTCAGGTTTTCGCCAAAAGTGCCGGGTGCGAGTACCTCGCCGAGCTGCTCCTTCCACCAGTCGTAATCCTCCGCGCTATACACATACACGGCCTGGTCGGGGCCGCCGTGGTGTTCCTGGTCATCTACGTGGTCGTCCGATAGTCCTAAAGTGGATATTTGCGCAGTCTCGACCGGGTTTTTATAAATGCCGGTGGTGGTGGCCCGGTGGGCAATTTGTAAAGGTTCAGGCCGACCCAGATTGATGGAAAGCAGGCGCATGGTACACACTCTACAAGCTCTAGGCAGCCCGATGCTCGACACACCTTGCGCTGGCAATCGACAGCGAACAGCCTAGTGTAGTGAATTCGACTGCTTTGGGGCTTGACCCCCGACGCTTGATATACCAAATCTGCTCAGACTCAGAAGTGACCCAAAAGCGATATAAGAGACCCTCGGACGCGCCCCCTGGCGCGGCAAGTGAGGGGTGCGTTTAGCGGCGCTCACGCGCAGAGTTGGTAATAGACCTGAAACCCGCAACGCAGGAGCATCAAGACTGTATCTTCACGGTACGATTGCATCGGCCTCGATCTCCACCAGCATTTCGGGCTCAACCAGGCGACTCACCTCGAGCATGGTGGAGGCCGGGCGAATCTGGGCAAAGTACTCTCCGTGGGCGCGGCCAACTTCCCGCCAGTCGCGCTCGATATTGACCACGTAAATGCGGGTGCGAACCACGTGCAGGAGGCCACCCCCAGCTTTTTTCAAGGCCGCTTCGATGTTGCGCAGAATCTGTACGGTCTGGGTGTAAGGGTCGTTTGGCCCCACCAGTTGCCCACCGGCATCGGTAGCGGTGGTTCCCGCCACGTGAATGTACGGCCCGACCCGTACAGCGCGGCTGTAACCCACCACCGGCTCGTAAGGCGAGGTGCCTGAAATATTGACTCGCATGGCTTTAGTGTAGCGTCTGGCAAGCAAGCTCCGATACTCGAGGTTAGGCTCGAGCTTGTTGGTGGCGAAGCAGCAAGATAGCCAACCCCCGCCAGGCCAGCAATAGAACCAGGGTTGCCCCCAGTGCGACCGTCCAAAAGACTAGGTAGCCTGTATCGAAAGATTTTTGCAGCACCATGAAACGCAGCCAGACCCCGGTGCTGACCGCAATGGCCCAGGTGTAGAGCAGGTTTTGCCAGGTAGGCCGGGTGTAGGTACGCAGAAACGGTGCAATAAGCCACCAGACCAACAGTATGGGCAGTGCGTTGCGGACGATGCCGGAAAGGCTTACCGGCTCACCGTGGCTTTGCAGGCCGATGATGGCAAAAAGCACGATACAAACGGCATCGCCCCAGGCCAGCAGGCGAGCTGTTTTGCGGGTTTTTACGGTGCTGGACATACCCTGGGATTCAAGAGGAAGGAACCCTCCCGCCTACTCGGCCTTCACGGCCTCAAAAAACACCTTTTCGGCCCGGTAGGAGCTGCGCACCAGGGGGCCGCTGAAGACCTCCATAAAGCCCTCCTGGTAGCCCCAGTCCTGGTATTTGGCAAACTCCTCCGGCGTCACGTAGCGCTCGACGGGCAGGTGGTGTTTGGTGGGGCGCAGGTACTGCCCGAAGGTTACGATATCCACCCCCACGGCCCGGAGGTCGCGCATGGCCTGGCGAATCTCGCCGTCGGTTTCTCCCAGGCCCAGCATCAGGCTGGATTTGGTGAGCACCTCGGGGCGCACTTTTTTGGCGTGCTCGAGCACCTGCAGGGTCTGGTCGTAGCCGGCCCGGGGGTCGCGGACCTTGGGGGTCAGGCGGCGGACGGTCTCGAGGTTGTTGGCAAACACATCCTGGCCGCCCTGTAGCACGGTTTCCACGTCGCGCAGGTTGCCCTGAAAGTCCGGGGTGAGGGTCTCGACCTTGACCGAGGCATCGAGCCGCTTAATCTGCCGCACCACTTCGGCAAAGTGCGAGGCCCCGCCGTCGGGCAGGTCGTCGCGGTCTACCGAGGTCAGTACCACGTACTTCAGGCGCATCTCGGCTACTGCCTGGGCCACGTGCAGGGGCTCTAAGGGGTCCACCCAGCCCTTGGGGTTGCCGGTATCCACCGCGCAGAACTTGCAGGCCCGGGTACACACGCTCCCCAGCACCATGATGGTCATGGTGCCGTGACCCCAGCACTCGCCGATGTTGGGGCACATGGCCTCCTGGCAGACGGTGCTGAGGCGCAGGCGCTTGGTCAGCTCCTTGAGGTGCTGGTAGTTGGGGCCGGTGGGGACGGTGGCGCGGAGCCAGGCGGGCTTGTGGCGGTCTACGGGTTCCGGGCGTTCCTGGGCAACCCCGTTGGGGATGACCTTGAGTTCGATCAGGCCGCCGTGCTGGAAATCCTCGAGCTGTACAGTTTTGAGTTTGCTCATGCCAGTTCCTTGGTAGCTGTCTGCTGGAGCTCGAACGAGGGGAAATGTTGCTCAAAGGCTTGAATGACCCGCTCCATCACCTCGTTCATGCTAACTTCCCGGCCCAGGATTTTCTGGAGTGAGGTTACACCTTTGTCCTTCAGGCCACAGGGCACAATCAGGTTGAAATCATCGAGGCAGGTGTTCACATTGAGGGCGAAGCCGTGTAGGGCCACGTCCTGCTTGACCGCCACCCCAAAGGCGCAGAGTTTTTCTTCGATATCGGGCCAGCCCGCCACTGGAGTGGGTTTGCGAATCCAGACCCCGGCATAGCCCGGTGTGGCATAGGTCTCGATGCCGTAAGTGCTGGCCACCTGCATAATGACCTGCTCGAGCTGCCGCAAAAACCCCCGTACCTGTCGCCCCACGGGGAAGATGGGGTAGCCCACTAGCTGGCCGGGGCCGTGGTAGGTGACGTCGCCCCCGCGCTCGATGCTAAAAAGCTCAATACCCTGCGCCCGGTACTGCGCCTCGCTCAAAAGCAGGTTCTCCGGTTTGGCAGCCCGTCCCAGGGTGATGGTGCGCGGATGCTCCAGTAGCAGCAGGGTGGGTTTGCGCCTTCCGGCCACCACCTCGGCATGGACTTGTTTCTGATATTCCCATGCCTGGCGATAGGGCAGCAGGCCTGGCCTCTCCACCTCGAAGGCGGCGCTCATACCCCTAAAGCATACTCCTGGTCCGCTCCTCGCATAGGAACGAAGTCACAGAGGGTTGAAGGAGGCGGTACGTGTCCGGTGATTGATTGTCGCTTGGAGGTGTACTCGACAATGCTGCCTGAAGTTGGCTTCTTTGCACGTGAATCACCGCGCCTGCAGGGCCTGGAAGGCTTCCTCGTACTCGAACTGGTTCAGGCCCCGGCCAATCACCACCAGACGCGAGGGGGCGGTTGCGGGCTCTTTGGATTGCTCGAGGCTGAAGATTTCCCGCACCGACTGGTAGAGCACCTGTTTATCAAAACCCTTCACGCTGAGGAACCCCTTGGCGCGGAAAACCGCATCGGGCCTGGAGATAAGGTACTGGTCGATAAACTCATTGACTTTCTGGCGCTCGAGCAGCCGTTCAGCCGTCAGGGTGAAGGTCTGTACGTTGGGCGTGTGGAGGTGTGCGTGGTGGGACGGTTTCCAGTCCAGGTCAAAAGCCCGCCTGTGCAAGACGTCCTGCGGGCTCACCCTGGACTGGGCCGTGCTGTAAATCTGGGCCAGGGGGTTGATTTTCCGGATGAGGGCTTCGGCCTCGGCCACCTGTTCGGGGGTGGCCAGGTCGGTTTTGTTGAGCACCACCGTGCTGGCATAGGCGAGCTGAACGGCTCCTTCGGGGCCGTCGCGCAGGGTTTGCTCGAGGTTGCGGGCATCGGCCACCCCAATAATGCCGTCTAGCTCGAATTTCGTGCGGGTAAACGGATCCATTACGGTCTGGGCTACCGGCACCGGGTCGGCCAGCCCCGAGAGCTCTATCAGGATGTAGTCGGGCTTGTCTTTCCTCGAGATGATTTTGAACAAGGCCGAAACCAGATCTTCACGCCCCACACAGCACAAACAGCCATTAGACAGCTCGGCGATGCCGTCGGTGTCTACATTCTCAATGAGGGAGCCGTCAATGCCGGTTTCGCCAAACTCGTTGACGATAATTCCAAACCTTTGGTGACCACTGCCAACCAGATGATTGACCAGGGTGGTCTTGCCCGCCCCTAAAAAACCGCCAATCACGCTGACCGGGATGCGCTTTTGAAACTGCGTCATGGCCCCTACCATACCTCAGGGAGT
>CAZIXH010000236.1:0-13167 GCA_964543055.1 uncultured bacterium | reverse complement strand
CCTTTACGAAGGGGCCTCGGAAGAGGCCATTCTGCAAGCCATGAGCGAACACCCCATCCTGATTCAGCGCCCCATCGTCATTACTGAAAAAGGTGCGGTGCTGGCGCGGCCTAAGAACAAAGTGGACGCTATCCTGTAGCTTCGAACTTTTCGCTTTCCGGCCTGCAAACCTCATCTTAGAAACATGTAGTCAGCTTTCTGCGCTGCACAAGGCGGGGGATAGGTGGTAGGAAGTGGGTGGTGGATTTCTAACCCCCACACCCTATCGCCTTAGGTATGCAGAGTGTTCGAGTAAAGATGGCTTCAGGATCGGTAGCTGGTCGCCTCTCTCCGATCAGTTCTGTTTGACAGCAGTAGGGCTCTGGGCCTGCTCGAGCTGCCCAAAGAGCACAATTGCGTGCGGAACCGGGCGGCTGGGCACCCCATCCCACTGCCGACCCACCGCCACCAGCTGGTTCTGGTACACCAGCGAGGTCGAGTAGCCCGAATCCAGCAAGACCGCCTCTTCCACGCCAGCCGCAGCAGCCACCCGGGCTAACTGGGCCGTGCTCACCGGCTGCAAGGAGGCGCCCAGCACTGGCTCTCCCTGGGCATAGCCGAAAAACACCCTGGGTCGGGGTTCCCAGTGGTCGGTGGGTGGGTTCTTGAAGGGCCAGACCACTTTACCCCCCCGCACCATCCAGACCCCACCCACAAAGAGGTCGGTGTAGTCGGGCATGAAGCGCCGGATGGAGTCGGGCCGGTTCATGTCAAACTTAAGCGGCACAAAAATCATGCGCTGGCGGTTCCAGGCCACCAGCGGGCGCTCCACAATCCGGTACATCACATAGGGGTTGCGCTCCGGAATAAAAAACCGCCTGGGTGCCGCCACAATGGGCCCTACCATGGTGTTGTCCTGGGCTTTGAGGTAGGGGTCGGCAAAAAAGGTGCCGTTGATGCCCGCCACCGCACCCGCCTGCTGTACAAAGTCGCGCACGCTTTCGCGGAAGCTCGAGAGCCGGCTTTCGGCCCGTCCCCCCCGAATCATGGCCCAGCGCACGCCCAGGTCGCGGCGGTACTCCAGGCGCACGGGTGTCTCTTTGAGGCGGCGCTCTACAAGGCCAATGCGCTCCTGGGGTTTGTCCTGGGGGTTCATGGCGTACCAGGCGCGGGGCATCTGGGTGTGGATGTAGCGCCCAATGGCCAGCATATCCGGTGAGTCGCCCGGCAAGCGCCAGTCAATGGTGAAGCCCATGACGTAGCCCGCCTCGCGGGCCAGCTTGAGGGTCACGGCATCGGCCTTGCCTTCGGGATAGGCAATATAGACCACCGGGCGACCCAGTTGCCGTTCCAGCGTCCACTTCGATTCCAACAGCTCAAGGCGCTGCTCCGCTTGCGAGAGCTGGGTCAGATCGCGGTGCGAGGCGGTATGGGAGCCAATCGTTACCAGCCCTTCCCGATCCAGTTTGCGCAGCGTAGCCCAGTCCATGCGGGCTCGAGGCCCGCCGCGCCCCACAAAATCGGTGTGGACAAACATGGCCGCCGGTATTTTCTCACGCTTGAGAATGGGGTAGATATGCTCGTAGAAACCCTGGTGGTTGTCGTCGAAGGTCAGGACTACGGGATTTTTGGGCAAAGGCGCGTTCAGGGTCAGGTGTCGGCGGAGCTGATCCAGGGAGATAAAGTTTGCTCCCCTGGCCCTGAGCCAGGCGAGCTGCTGCTCGAACTCCTGGGGGGTTAAGTCCCACCAGACATTATCCGCAGTGCGGCGGGGGAACACATCGTGGTAGTTAAGCACGATGGCCTCTCCCGCAGCACGAGGGTTGAGCGGGCGGTAGACCGCTTCCAAGAGTTGAGCTTTCAATCGCTTGGTAGCAGCGTCCAACCGGGCTTTCGGAGGCCGGATTTTTCTTTCACACAAGGCACTCAACGGCACAACACCGATACTTTGCAAGGCCACAAAGTCCTGCCCAGGCTTCAGGTAGCCATACCACTGCCAGGCCGACCAACCTACCCCCACCCACAAACCCAGTATTCCCAATACAAGCAAGAATCGCCTCATAACCCCCATCTACCCCTACAGTCTTCCACAACCCTTTGCACAGCCTGTGCAAAAGACGCTGTACTGGTAGTTTTTATAGCCCGCCTGCGTCAGCGAAGCGTAACAAAGGCCGAAAGCCTGAAGCTGAAGGCTAAGAGCCCGAGCCGAAGCTTGTCATTTTGAGTAGCAATCTCACAGCCTTTGACTACCGCGCCTTACCCACCAACCCCAGCCGTCTTTGCCCGACTTCCCGGCGCTCATCAGCGTGCGGCTTCCGCCTTGCGCTGGGCCTCTTCCAGGGCCTGGCGGGCGGGCACGTTGCCTTTAAGGGCTTTTTCCAGGGCTTCTTCCAGGAAGTTCCGCCAGATGGCAAACTGCGGTACCCGGGGGCGGGGCTGAGCCACCGCCACCTGCTCAAAGGCCACCTTGCGGTAGGGGTTCTCGCGGTAAAAGGCCTCCAGCAAGGGCGCAGCCGACTTGCGCAAGGGCACGTAGTAGCTGGCCTCCACCCAGGTCTTGATATTCTGGGGTTCCATCAGGAATCGCCAGAACTCGAAGGCCCCGCGCTGCTGCTCCGGGCTGGCCCCGCGCAGCACCACCAGTTGGGCTCCACCCAGGGGCACCTTGCCGCCCGGTTCACGGGGGATGGGGGCCACCCCCAGCTTGAAGGCGAAGGACGCATTCTCGGCAGCCGGCCAGTTGGCAATCGAGGCCATCACCATCATGCCCTTGGTGCGGATGAAATCGGTCTGGGCAAAGAAGCTCTCGGAGAGGTTGCGCACACTGGTACTGCCTTCGCGTCCCAGGCGTTGCAGGAACTCGAGGGCCTCCACCACTTCTTTGGAGGTAAAGTTGGGCCGTCCATCCGCTGCAACCAGGTTGCCCCCCCGGCTGGTCACCTGGGCCTCAAACGTCCACGACTCCGACAGGGCAATAAAGCCCTTGGAAGTGCGACTCGTGAGCCCCTTGGCGGCCTGCTCGAACTCCCGCCAGTTGCTGGGCACTTTGAGCCCCCTGGCCCGCAGTTGGTTCTCGTTGAAGAAGAGCACCGGCGTCGAGGTGTTGAAGGGCAGCCCAAAGCGGCGATTGTTGATGAAGCCATAATCCCAGGCGGCCTCGAACAAATCGTCGGTAAAGGCTTTGGGCAGAGCATTCGCCAGTTCATCCAGCGGCAACACCACCCCCTCGGCCACCAGGCGCGGGAACAGCAGAATCTCGGCCTGGAACATCACCGGGGCGCCCCCGGCCCGCAGGGCCGCCAGGAGCCGGGTCTCGCCCTCACGGTAGTCGCCAATCAGGCGCGGCGTCACCCGGTAGTTGCGCTGCGAGGCATTAAAGGCATTCGCAAACTGCGCGATCACCCGCTCGGCAGGCCCATCCATGCTGTGCCAGAACGAAATTTCGGTCTGGGCCGAGGCCAATCCGGTTAGCAAAACCAACGACGCTAGCAAGCGCTTCACACGTTCCTCCTGTGAGTAGCTCTATTCTACGCACAAACACAAAACCATCCAGCCATCAGCGGGAGGTCAGGGGCAGGGGGGGAAATCATGAGCTGTACAATCGGTTCCTCACAAAGTAGCGAAAACCCCGGCTTTCACCGGGGTCTGTCTACTAGCGCCGCTCCACGGCGTTGGCCCTTCGTTGGGCCTCTTCCAGCACCTGCCGGGGGTTGGCGTTGCCTTTGAGGGCACGCTCGAGGGCATCCTCCAGAAAGCTGTACCAGACCGTAAACTCGGGGTCTTGCAGCCACACGTCGGCATTCTCCACCTGGCTAAAGGCCACCCGGCGGCGGGGGTCTTCGCGGTAGAAGTCCTCCAGCAGCGGCTGAGCAGCCCGACGCATGGGCATGTAGTAGGTGGCCCGTACCCACCTGGCAATGTTGGCCGGCTCCATCAGGTAGCGCCAGAACGCCACCGCACCTCGTGCCTGCTGCTCACTGGCCCCCCGCAGCACCACCAGCGTACCCCCGGCCAGCGGAACTTTGCCGCCTTCCGAGCGGGGCACGGCTGCCACACCCAGCTTGAAGGGGATCGGCGCACGGTTTTCGATGAGGGGCCACATGGTGATGGGCGCGATGCCCATGAAGGTTTTGGTACGGAGGAAGTCGGCTACCGAGAACTGTGCCTCGGCGATGTTACGGCTTTGGGCGATGTTACGCTTCACCAGGTCTTGCAGATACTGAAGGCTTTCCACCGCCTTAGCGTTGGTGAAGTCGGGGCGGCCCTGTCCGTTGACGATGGACCCCCCACGGCTCATTACCAGCACGTTGAAACTGTAAATGTCGCTTGAGACCGTGTAACCCTTGGCGGCGCGGGTGGTGAGGCGCTGGGCCGCCGTGGCCACATCGTCCCAGGTGCGCGGAGCCCCCAGTCCACGGGCTGCGAACTGGTCGGCGTTGTAGAAAAACACCGGGATGGACAGGCCAATCGGCAGGCCATAGGTACGGCCCCGCAACTTCCCGGTTTCCAAAAAGCTCGGATAAAAATCGCCCGGCAGGTTGCCCAAATAATCGTCCAGGGGCAGGGCCACATTATCCTGCACCATCCGGCCCAAAAAGGAGATTTCGGCATGGAACAGCGCCGGCGCACCCCCCGAACGTAGCGCAGCCAGCAACTTCAGGCCCCCCTCGCGGTAGTCGCCAACAAAGCTCGGCACGATGCGGTACTCCCGCTGCGAGGCATTGAACTCGCGGATCATGCCCTCCAGCACCTCCTGGCCGGGCGGCCCGGCGGTGTGCCAGAAGGGAACCTCTACAGGGCGTTGGGCCCAGGCCAGCCCCAACCCCACCACAAGCAACATCAACAGACGCATGGACTTGATCATCCTCCACGGTTTGCCTCTGCAAACCTTTACCAGTTTGCCATACCGAGGATGAGAAAGGCGTTCGGTAGGCTAAAGCCGGGGGACAAAGCAAAGGGATTGGGAGTCAGCGAAAGGCCGGGGCTGGATGTAGCCACGACTTACCGTAAGCGGAGGCGTCCAATATGAAGCATCCTAGCCCTTGAGCCCTTCTTCAAAGGTCTCCACAATGCGCCGCTCGTAGAGCAGGTAGATGATGATCAAAGGCAAAGTGGCAGCCAGGGCGGCTGCCGAAAGCGGCCCCCAGTCGGCGGGGTTCTGGCGCTGTAAATCGGTAATCCAGGTCTGCACGGTTTTGAGTTCCTTGCTACCGGCTACGATGCGCGGATAGAGCACCAGGTTCCAGTGGGCGGCAAAGGCCAGCACCCCCGCTGCAATCAGTTGGGGGCGCAATAGCGGCAACAGAATGCGCGTGAGCAACACACGATGACCCGCACCGTCCAGCCGGGCAGCTTCCAGCAGTTCTTCCGGGACGGTACGCATCCCCTGGAAGAGCAGGTACACAATAAAAGGACTCGCCGCAAAGGGGAGCACCAGGGCCCAGAGCGTGTCCAGCAGCTTCAGGCTCACCAGCAGGCCGTACAGGGGCACCAGCAGGAGTTCTACCGGAATGGCCAACAATACCAGGAAGAAGGGCAGAATTTTGAAACCTTCCTTGATGGCGTAGGCAGCCAGAAAGCCGGTGGTGAGCTGGAGCAGGGTCACGCTGCCGGTCAGGAGCACCGAAAACAGCAAGCGCCCCCAGAAGCCCTCCCAGAAACCGCCCCGGCCCAGCACCTCGAAGTTGGCCAGGCTAAAACCCAGTTGCCCAAAAATATCGCCGCTGAATACCGCTTCGGGTGGGATAAAGGCCGCGTAAGCCATCCAGATGAAGGGCAGGGCCACCAGCAGGGCCACCGAAAATACCAGCAGATGCCCTAACCAGCGCATGCGCGAACCTCCGGGTGGGCAATAGGGAGCAGAGGAGCAGCGGAGCAGAACCGGGCCATCTTGCCTGCTTGTTCTGGCTCGAGCCCATCGGTACCGCGTACCCAGGTCTGTGCGGAGGATACCGTCTTATAGCTCATTTCTCCTCCCGCAAGAGCCGGGCCTGCGCCAGGGCAAAGGCCAGCGTGAGCAGCAAGATAATGACCGTGAGGGCGGCAGCGTAGCCCAGGCGGCCCACTTCAAAGCCGGTTTTATAGAGGTAGTACCCCAGTACTTCGGTGCCACCAAAAGGGCCTCCACGGGTCAGCAGGAAAACCGCCGTGTAGCCTTGCAAGGTGAGTACCGTGCCGATCACCACCAGAAACGTGATGGCCGGGCGCAGGAGGGGCAGGGTGATGTAGCGGAAGGCCTGAGCAGCAGTAGCCCCGTCCACGGCGGCGGCCTCGAGCAGCGTTTTGGGAATGGCCTTGAGGCGGGCCGAAACCACCAGCACACCGTAGCCGATGTGCCGCCAGATGGTGAAGAGCATAATCAGCACCAACGCCCAAAAGGGGCTCTGATCCCAGCGCGGTACCGGCAGTACCGAGGCCAGTGCGCCGTACTCGGGTGAAAACAGGGTGTACCAGGCTACCGTCGCTCCGCCCAGCGTGACCAGCCCCGGCAAAAAGAGCAGGGCTTTGATGGGGCGTTCGTAGGGCTGGCCGTCCAGGGCCAGGGCCAGCAGAATCGAGAGAATCACGAAGGGAACCAGGGTCATGGCTCCGAAAACCAGGGTGATACGCAGGCTGCTGTAAAAATCGGGGTCGCGCAGAATGTTACGGTAGTTCTCGAGGCCAATTACCCTGGGCTCCGACAGCCCCGACCAGTCCCAGGTCGAAAAACGCAGCACATCTAAAAAGGGATACAGCAAAAACAAGCCCAGCAGCGCCACTGCTGGGAGTGCAAACCAGTGAGCATTATTGCGGCCCATGCACCACCCACGTTGGCCCAGGAGGGCCAAACAGCATCAGGGTACTATACCAAAGCCCCAGGGTTTGTTTGCGGCACGGTTTTTTAGAGCGGGGGGGTAAACCGCCCGTCAATCGCCGTCCAGCCGCCATCCACAAACAGAATGGTGCCGGTGATGTAGGAAGCTCCCGGTGAGGCCAGGAAAGCCACCGCTGCACCCACTTCCTCAGGACGGCCCCAACGCCGCAGGATGTTGCGCTCGGAATAGGCGTTGTACCAGTCGGGCTTGCTCTTGATGGGCGCGGTGAGGGGGGTATCAATCACACCGGGCCCAATCGCATTGGCCCGCACCCCTCTGGGCCCTAACTCCACCGCAAGCCCTCGAATGAGCTGCACGGTTCCGGCCTTGGTCATGGCATACACCGACTGCCCCGGCTCCACCACCAGTGAACGAATAGAAGAAAAAGCAATTAGCGAGCCCGAACCCTGATCCGCCATGACCCGTCCCGCCTCTGTGAGTACATGGAATGTGCCCTTGAGGTTGACGTTCACCACCCGGTCAAACTCCTCGCCGGTGTAGTTCAGGATGGGCTTTCGGACATTGATACTGGGGGTCGTGACCGCCACATCCAGCCGTCCGTGGCGCTCCACAATACCCTTGATGAGCCCCTTGACCCCCTCGGCATCGGTGATGTTGACCTCATGGGCCTCGGCTTGCCCACCGTTGGCTTCAATTTTCCCCACAGTCTCGGCGGCAAGTTCGGCTTTCATATCCGCTACCACCACGGTAGCCCCCTGGGCCGCCAGGGCTTCGCAGGAAGCCTGTCCAATCCCCGAACCCCCACCCACCACCAGCGCCACTTTGCCGTCCAGTCGAAACATGTCTTTGTAGCTCATATCTCCTCCGCTTGTAGCGGGTGGCCCAACCACCCTCACATAAACCTTTAGCTTCTCTTCCTGGGGTCAAGGTAATCCCGCAACCCATCGCCCAGCAGGTTGAAGCCCAGCACCGCCAGGCCAATGGCCAGACCGGGAAAAATGACGGGATAGGGCGTGAGCTCCTGATAGCTCTGGGCCTCGCGCAGCATCCGGCCCCAACTGGGGTTGGGGGGCTGGGTTCCCAGACCCAGGTACGAGAGTGCAGCCTCGGCCAGAATCGCTACCGCAAAAGCCAGACTGGCCTGCACCACCAGGGGCCCAATAACGTTGGGCAAAACATGCCGCAACATGATCCGCCCGTTACCCATGCCCAGGGCACGAGCAGCTTCAATGTAGGGCAGAGCCTTGACCGAAAGCACGCTGGCCCTGGCCACCCGCGCAAAGGCCGGCACCGCCGCCAGGCCAATCGCTACCATGGAGGTCGTCACGCCAGGGTTGAAGATGGCCGCAAACAACAGCGCGATGAGCAGGGCGGGCAGGGCGTAAAGGGTTTCCAGGAGCACCGATAGCACCTGATCAAGCCAGCCGCCAAAATACCCCGCCAGTACCCCCAGCAAAAGCCCCACCGAAAGCCCAATACCCACCGCAATCAGCCCCACGTAGAGGGCGTTCTGGGCTCCGGCCAGCACCCGCGCCAGGGTATCGCGCCCGAGGATGTCGGTACCGAGCGGGTGTCCCTCGGAAAAGATGGGCGCCAGCCGATTGGGGGTGGTGGCGTTGGGGTTGGTGGGGTTGAGTGTACTGAGGAGCACCATCAGGAGAATCAGCAAAATCAGGAAAGCCCCCACCTTGAGCGAGATGGGCAGTTGGCCCCACCAGGAACGCCGTCGGGCTCCTGGGCGTTGTCCGACCTGACTAGCCACCACGCACCCCCTGAAGTACGACTGGAGATGGGGTCGAAGACTGATACCACCAGAAGACCCTTGACCTTCGACCTGCGTCTTGCGGCCTCTCTTTACGCACAGCTGACCTTCGGCATCTGGCAAGAAACTTCTGCCACCCCTTCCATTCCTCTGGGGATGGGAGCCACCCAGCAAGCTTTCTACGCATAGCTCACCCTCGGATCCAATAAGGCGTAGAGTAAGTCCACCAGCAGGTTCATCAAAACGATAAAGGCTGCGATCACCAAAACCACCCCTTGCACCAGGGGGTAGTCCCTTGCGCTGATGGCCAGTAGCGAAAGTGAGCCCAGGCCAGGAATGCCAAAAACAGTTTCAACCACCACAGTAGCTATAAGCAGGCTGGCAAACTCGAGCCCCAGCACCGTCACGACCGGCAGTGCGGCGTTGCGCAGGGCGTGCTTGTAGAGCACCACCCGTTCGGAGAGCCCCTTGGCGCGGGCGGTGCGGATGTAGTCCTGGTGCAAGACCTCGAGCACACTCCCCCGCACCAGCCGCACCAGAAACGAAGCGCTGGCCAGCCCCACCGTGAGCACCGGCAGCACCAGGGCAGCCAGGGCCCGCTCGGGGTTTTCCCAGCCGCCAATGGGAAAGCTGGTGGGCAGGGGCAGCTTCAGCCAGACGATGAAGACGTAGATGAACATCAGCCCCACCCAGAAGGAAGGCAGCACAATGCCCAGGAGCGAGCCCGTCGAAACCGCTACGTCCACCCAGGTTCCCGCCCTGCGGGCGGCCAGGATACCCAGCGGCACGGCCAGCAAGGTGGCCAGCAGCAGCGAAGCTACCACAATGGGCAGGGTGATGCCCAGCCGGGTCACAATCAGCTCCGAGATGGGCCTTTCGTAGCGGATGGACTGGCCCAGGTCGCCCTGCAACACCCCGCCAAGCCAGTTCAGGTAGCGCTCGGCTGGGGGCTTGTCCAGGCCTAAGCGGGCCTCGAGGGCCTCCAGATCGGCAGGTGTGGCATCAATTCCCAGGATGGCCTGGGCCGGGTTGCCCGGAATTAGCAGCAGCGCTCCGAACACCAGCAAGGTCGCCAACCACAGGGTGACGAGAGCAAAGCCAAGGCGGCGAACAGTATAGGCAAACATGGTCAAGCGTAGAGGGTCAGGGTCTAGAGCGGGTAGCGCCCTGGACCCTCGACCCTCGGCATGAGCGCTAGTGGACTATTGCCGAACCCACACCTCCGCCACACTGATGGCGGGGGTCAGGAAACCATCTGGCCAGTTCTGGATGCGGGCACGGTAGGCGCCCAGCGCGGGTAAGGTCATGGTCCAAACCCCAGCGGCATCCTCGGCCAGCAAACGCTGGGCCGCAGCCAGGGCCTCGCAGGCTTTGGTCTGGTTGGGGGCCCGCAGGTACTGGGTGTACAACTGCTGGAAGCGCGGGCTATTGTAGCGCCAGTAGTAGCGGGGATTGGCGTAGTTGGAAGTGTCGTTGGCCTCCACGTGCCCGATGATGGTCATGGCGTAGTCGGCCTGGCTAAAGACCCGCTGAATCCAGGTGTTGAAGTCGGTCACCTGGATGGTCACCTGCAACGGCCCCAGCTTGTTGAGCTGGGCCACCATGGCCTCGCCGATGCGGCGCTCGTAGGGGAACTCGGCGGCGATGTTGAAAGTAAAGCGCAAGGGGTTCTGGTTGGTAAAGCCAGCCTCGGCCAAAAGGCGGCGAGCCTCATCGGGGTTGTAGCTGTTGAAGTTGGAGAGGTCAACGTAGCAGGCCTCACCCGGCGAACGCATGGAGCCGATCTTGGTGCCGTAGCCCAGCATGGCGCCCTGAATAAGTTCGTCCTTGTTGGTAGCCAGGGTGATGGCCCGGCGCACCCGCACGTCATTGAAGGGAGGGCGGCTATTATTGAAGCCAGCTACCGCCTCAGCCGTAGCAGAACCAGAGAACACCTTGAAGTTGGAGTCGCGCGAGAGCACCACCGCATTCTCGGGCAACAGGCTGTAGGCAATCACGTCCAGGTCCCCGGCCCGCAGACCGGCCAGTTGGGCATCGCCGTCGCCCAGGAAGCGGAAGTTGACCCGATCCAGGTAGGGCAGGCCCTGAACATAGTAGTTGGGGTTGCGCTCGAGGCGCACCGCTACCCCCCGCTCCCAGCCGGCAAAGCGGAAGGGGCCTGTACCGATGGGTTGGGTGCGTTGTTCGGTCAGGGGGCGCTGGCGCGGACCAATCAGCGACTCGGGGCGCGAGAGGATGAACAGGAAGTCGTTGTTGGGCTGGCGCAGGCTGAACACCACCGTGTTGGGGTTGGGGCTGGTGATGTTGGCGATGTCGCGGTAGAGGTCAGGGCGCAGATGGCCCGAGGCCCGGGTATCGGGGTTGCGGGCCCGGTTGAACTTGGTCAGCACATCCTGAGCGGTAAAGTCGGAGCCGTCGTGGAACTTCACACCCTGGCGCAGGGTGAAGGTGTAGGTCAGGCCCGAATTCGAGACCGTCCAGCGCGAGGCCAGCGAGGGCACAATCTCGCCCTTGGGGTTGCGCTTCACGAGCCCTTGCAGCACGTTGTCGTAGACCACTCGAGAGATATCGGCGCCCGCTACCTGGGTAGGGTCCCAGGCCGCCGGTTCGGTCTGGATGGCGATGGTAATCGAACCCCCCCGTTGCTGGGCCAGGCCCAGGCCCAAGCTCAGGCCCAAGAGTGCCAGCAGTCCAACCAAGTATTTCTTCATTCCTTTGCCTCCTTGGCGCTGAGCCTGCTGAAAAAGGAACCCTGCCAACCGATACCCTTAGCTGGGCACATCCGAGCCAGAACCCGTTTCCAGCCATTGCTAACTCAGCTTTGCTAACAATCTAACGCGATTGTCAGATTTTAGCTAGGTGAGCATCAACACACTGATAGCCGCATAGAGCCTTGCTGCGGCTATCAGTTCTTCTATCTCGATATACTCGTCGGCCTGATGTGGGATGGTTCTACCCCCAGGCCCAATCGTCACGATAGGTAGCCCTGCCCAGGCCCACAAAAAAGTCCCGTCGGTGGCCCCCGGCACACCCCCGTACAGGAGGGGCATCTGCAATAGCCGCAGGCCCTGCTCCACCGCCTGTACCAGCGCCGTGTCGGGCGAGGTTTCGGTGGCAGGCCGGTCTTCGAAGACTTCCAGGGTGGCGCTGATACCGGCCTCGAGGCTCCCTTCCAGGGCTTGCCTTAGCCGGGCCTCTATAGCCCGGTGATCCTGGCCGGGGTTGGTGCGAATGTCCAGGCCCACCCGTACCTGGTCGGGCATCACGTTGAACTGCCCCTCCCCTGCCCCCGCCTGGAAAACGGTGGGGGTGAGCCAGGGCAGGCCCAGGTATGGGTGCTGGCTTTCAGCCTGCAACGCCGCTTGGAGCTTGCCGATTTCAACCACGAACCGGGAAGCCGAGGGAATGGGGTTGGCCCCGGCATAGGGCATGGCTCCGTGGGACATCTTGCCCTGAAAGCGCACCCAGACCCGCATAGCACCCTTCTGCCATAAGCACACCTGGTTTTCCTCCGGCTCGCAGATAAGGGCCCCCGCGAAGCCTTCGGCGTAGCCAGCCCGGACAAACGCCTTGATGCCACTCATCAGGCCCTCTTCGTCGCAGGGGATGCACAAACGAAGGGTTTTTTGGGGCGTTCCCAGCACCTTCTGTACCGCCACCGCCGCACAGATGGCCGCCGCCAGCCCCCCTTTCATATCGCAAGCTCCGCGCCCGTAGAGGCGGCCCTCCACGATGCGGGCCTCGTAGGGAGGGACTGTCCAGCGCTCGAGGTTGCCATGCGTAACCACATCGGTGTGGCCTTCCAGAATCAGCCCGCCGGGGCCTTCCCCCAGGTCGGCAATCAGGTTGGGGCGGCCCGGCGCCACCTCCTGCACGGTGGTCTTGAAGCCGCGTTCGCGCAGGTAGGGCTCCAGAAAGTCCACCACCGGCTGCTCACCGGGCCCTGGGTAGTAGCTCTCGATCCGAACCAGCGCCTGGGTCAGGCGCACCACTTCGTCCACGTCCACTTCCTGGGCCGCTCTTTGGGCTAGTTGTTGCTTGTCCATTGCAGCAGGTCCTTTCGATTTGGGTTGGCAGCGGTTCAAAATTCTTGGCATCCAGCGCAACAGGATTATCAAGAATGCAGGCGAGGCGCTTTTAGCCTTCAGCCTGGGGCTTTTAGCCCTCCTCGTACAGCTCGCGGTAGGCTCGCAACCCCCCCACCGAGTAGGCGTGCAGCACCCCGTGCACCAGGGCCCTGGCAAACACGTCGGCGGCCACCGCCCCGATGCGGCTGAGCTCGGCAGGGCCCTCGATATCCACTTCGCCCGTGGCCAGGCAAAAAATCACATCGCCATCGAACATGGTGTGGGCCGGAAAAACCGCCCTGGCGATGCCATCGTGGGCCATCTGAGCGATTTTTTGGGCCTGGGCCTTGGTCAGCCTGGCGTTGGTGGCCACACAACCAATGACGGTGTTGCTGGTGGAGAACGGATTAGCGAAGAGGTCGGTATAATCGGGTGCTGCCAGGGGTCGGGGGGGGTGCTTTAGCCTGAACTCGCCGTTTTGTTCCAGGAACCGCGCATAAATTTCGCCCGTGACCGGGTCGTGGGCCCGCCCGTGGGCGTTGGC
>CAZIXH010000235.1:0-8279 GCA_964543055.1 uncultured bacterium | reverse complement strand
CTGGCTACGAGCTAAGGGCCACCGGCCTGGCGCCCAAAGCCGCCGAGTATGCAGGGGTTAACCTCAGGCGAAAAATGGTGCTGGCTATGGTGATTTCGGGGGCGCTGGCCGGGCTGGCGGCGACCCACTATGTGCTGGGTGCGGGCATGGACGGCACCTATCGGCTCAAGACCGCCATTCCCTCGAGTGTGGGCTTTGACGGCATCGCGGTGGCCCTGATGGGCCAGAACATGCCGCTGGGCATTTTTCTCTCGGCTACCCTGTTTGGCGTGCTGCTGGCGGGGGGGGGTCTCGCTGAACGCTCAACTCGGCATCAGCAACCAAATCATCCAGGTCTTGCAGGCCCTGATAATCCTTTTCATTGCGGTGGGAGGGTTGTTGCCCCGCTACTTTACCGACCCACTGCGGGCGGCCCAGGTCGAAACCGAGGCCAAAGCCGAGCAGGAGGCCAGACAAGCCAGGTCTGCACCGGCGGGGGGGGACTAACCAATGGAAATCGTCATTGCGCTCTTCTTTTCGACCCTGCGGCAGGCTGCGCCGCTCTTACTCACCTCCTTGGGTGGGCTGTTCTCCGAGCGTAGCGGGGTGGTGAATATTGCCCTCGAGGGCATGATTCTGTTTGGCGCGGCTGCGGCGGCCATCACGGTCAACCGCATCGAGGTGGCTACTGGGGGCCTCGAGGCCTTCTGGATTCCCTGGGTGGGTTTACTGGCCGGGGCCACAGTAGGTGGCCTGGTGGGTCTGGTTCACGCCATTGCCTCCATCAAGTACCGCGCCGACCAGATTGTCTCAGGCACCGCCATCAATATTGCGGCCCTGGGGGCGCCCTCGATTGTTTTGCAGGTGCTCTACAACAACACCTCCACCTCCCAGGAAGTACATAACCGCCTGCCCAACGTAGATCTGGGGCCTAGCAGCGTCTCCATCCTGGTGATTTTCGCCTTTTTGCTGGTGCCGGTGGTCTGGTGGGTGTTGTTCAAAACCCCCTGGGGCCTGCGGTTGCGGGCGGTGGGCGAGCACCCCGAAGCGGCCGAGACCATGGGTGTGAACGTGATTCGGATGCGCTACACGGCGGTAATTCTGTCGGGGGTGCTGGCCGGAATTGCCGGTGCGTACCTCTCCATTGGGTTCCTCAACCAGTTTATCCGGGCCATGAGTGCAGGGGCAGGCTTTATTGCCCTGGCAGCCCTCATCTTTGGCAAGTGGCATCCGTTTGGGGTGCTGGGGGCTACCTTGCTGTTTGGCTTTGCCCAGGCGCTGGCCATTCAGCTCCAGGGCGGGGATATTTTGCCGGCCACCATCGTGCAGGCCCTGCCCTTCATCCTGACCATGCTGGTGCTGGCAGGCTTTATCGGGCGGAGCCGTCCGCCAGCGGCGGTGGGTAAGCCATACGACAAATAGGGCAGAGGGGTCAGAACAGGGCAGAGGGGTCAGGGGTAATGCGCGGCTCTATGGCTCAAAGGCCCGGGTGGGCACCAGTTGCACATACGCTACGGCCCGGGCTACCGTGGAGAAACCCAGCAAAAGCAGGTACATGACGATCTGGAAGGGTATCCAGGTGGACAGGGTCGAGACCAGCACGAGCGACTCGAGGATGGCAATTAGCAGGAGGTGGTTCAAAAGCCCTCCCTGTTGCATCAAATCCCAGCCCTTGCGAATGGCTTTGGGCCAGGTCTGGTCGTCGTCTACCATGATCTGGAAGGTGTAAAACCACAGCAGATTGATGGCGGCCAGACCCAAATAACCCAGCAAAGAGGCCAGCAGGGGGTTTGGCACGGCAACCGGAAGGCCCACCGCAAACGCCGCCAGAGCACTCGCCACAAACACAATGCCGGCCACGATGTTGTGCCCGGTGGTATTGCCCCAGAGGGCCTGGGGGTTCCAGTGGCCGGTGCGGGCATAGCGCATTAGCACGGTGTAGACGCCTACCTGCATGGGCCCCGCCATCAGGCCCAGGGTAAAAACGCTCACTAGCAGGGCTTGCACCAGCAACCAAACAATGCCCACAGGGTGCTGGGCTAAAAGCCCAAAGCTACGGGTGAGGACTTGTCCGATGTTAAGCACCCCGCACCCCCAGCAACTTGGTTAGCGAAAAGCAGTGTTTGCCTGTTTCAAAGGGCATTATTGCCCCAAGTGTAGCAGAGCGGGAGGGTTAAATAGCTCTATTATTGACAGTATATATATTTTGAAATAATATATATATGTAAAAAAACTTATAAGGAAAGTAATATGTCAAAAGCAATGCACCTAAGTCGTAATGATTTCATCAACTACCTCTCTGGCTGGAATGAGCAGGGACAGCTAACCTTGACCTTGCTGGACTTGGACAACTTCAAGACCCTGAATGACACCCACGGCCACGAGGTGGGAGATCGGGTTTTAGAGCGGGTGACCAGAACCCTCGAGGGCAGCTTGTCGGAAGGCGCCTATGTTTCGCGCCTGGGGGGCGACGAGTTTGCGGTGGCGTTTCCGGGGGCCAGCCCCGAAGAAGTCCTGATCCAGATGGAGGAAATTCGCCAGCACCTCGCCAAAAAGCACCCGGTTGGTGAAGGTTTGGCTTTGTCTATCCCCATCTGCGTTGGCATCGCCAGCTTTCCGCCCCATGTCTCCGACCCCAAAGACCTGATCAAAGCCGCTGACGAAGCGTTGCATCGGGCCAAGCGAGAGGGAAAAGGCCGGGTGGCCATTTATGTAGAAGACAAGATGGTCTTGAAATCCAACTACTACTCCAAGGCGCAACTGGCCCGGCTGGCTGCGCTCTCCGAGCGCCTGGGCCGTACCGAAGCGGCCTTGCTGCGCGAGGCTTTAGGTGACCTGCTGGATAAGTACCGGGACGAGCTATAGAGCGGCCTCCTACGAATATCCGGTACGGTGGTTTTCGCAGTGCTGGATACATTACGACGCATCAGTGAAGCGGCTTGTGCCGCCGTGCAACGCACGTACTCAGCGTGCATCGCAATGGTGGGAGCGCAATAAGAACCCCCTAACCTCGGTGCACTATGTGCTTGGTACGCACCGGCAGCGCCCGCAGGGCACTCTTGAGAAAATCGGGTTTGAGATTGATTTGGTTAGCTCGTGCAGGGGTATCCAACGGAACCACAGGTCTTGTTCCCCCTCGTGCCCGAGTAGGGGATCTGGGGTGGGATCAAGTGGAAGATCCACAACAAAGTACAAACCTACTTCATGGGAATTGCAGCCGCTTAGCTCAAAGAAATTTTCCACCACCCAGAGCATCCGACCCACTCGAGCCTTAACCCCGAGCTCTTCGAATATCTCCCGAGCCAGCGCTACTCGAGCTTCTTCGCCCAGTTCCACCCGCCCACCCGGCAAGTACCAGAAATCACCTTGCGGTTTGTGGCACAGCAATACCTGCTGATGCTTGATGACCACCCCGCCCACCCGAAGGTTGAAGCGGGTGGCTGGGTGCTTCGTATCCATCACCTTTTCAGCCTACAACCTGGATTCTTTTTCATCTATCAATAGTGCCAGTGAACCCCATGAGCACGAGCGTATCTCACTCCCGACGCAGTTCACTCTTGTGTACCGTTACCCAACTGCCTTCCTCGGTAATCAGATCCACGGTTCCAGCCAGGGGGTTAAGCTTGGCGACTTTGCCGCAGGTGCCCTGGATGCTACAGGCCTTGGAATTCTTGCGGGGCAGGTCGGCCAGAAGCTCCTGGTAGTGGTCGTGCTCGTACTGCAAGCAACACAGCAGGCGTCCGCAGGGCCCCGAGATTTTCTCCGGGGAAAGTGGAAGCTGCTGGTCGCGGGCCATCTTGATAGAGACCTGGGCAAAGTCCTGGAGCCAGCTCGAGCAGCACGACTCCATCCCGCAGGCCCCCAGGGTGCCCAGGTAGGCGGTCTGGTCGCGGGGGCCCAGGGCAATAAACTCCACTCGAGCCCCCGCCAGTTTGTTAAGCTCGTTGACCCAGCGCCTGAGGTCTATGCGCTCCTCGGCAGCGTAATGCACCGAGATATGGTTGCCATCCAGGGTAAACTCGCAGCCCAGCACCTTGGCCTGAATGCCCTCCCGGCGCAGGCGGGCCTTGAGCCACCACTGCACCTCTTCGCCCCGGTTTTTGAGCCTGGCGTGGTTATCCAGGTCTTCCGGGGTGGCAACGCGCACCACTTCCCCCACAGCGTTGCCCAGGTGGGGTTCGGTACGCACCTTGGCGAGTTCCAGCCCCCGTGGGGTTCGCACCACCACCCAGCTACCGACCGGAGGGGGCAGGTCGCTGAACTTGTAGTCGTAAATTTTAGGGCCATGCGCAAATCGCACGCCAACACATTCCATGAAAACCTCCTAAAAGGGCCTGCTGCTTGGGGCCCGTGAGTCGTTATACGACGGATTGCAAAGAGCTTACAATCCAAGCCTAGCCTAAAACAGAATCTCTCCGGAAATCTAGAGCCGTGCCAGCTTGAGGGCCAGCCAGGTCTGCACCAGGTCTTCGCTTACATAAGCAGAAAGGGCGTCCTGGGCGCGGCTGAGGGCCTCGAGGGCAGCCTGATAGGCCGGGCTTTCGACAGGGAACACCTCGCCTAGCCGTCGTCCCAGGTAGGGGAGGGCATCCTCGTTTTCCAGCAGCAACTTCAGGGCTTCCAGGGTCTGGGCTGGCCCGGCCCGCACGGCTTCCAGCACCCCTTGCGTGCGTCCGGTCAGCCTGGCAAACTCGGCAGGGTTCGCCAGGGCCCAGCGCACTTTGCCGGGAGACCCCTGGGCAAAAGCCAGCACCTCGGGGTCGGTGGTCAGGGTGCGCAGCAGGGCCTCGGGCAAAGGTGCAAAACTGACCTCGAGGCTCCGGCTCACCAGGGTGGGCAGCACCAGCTCGCGGCTGGGGGCCACCAGAATCAGCCGGGCAAAAGCCGGGGGCTCTTCCAGCACCTTGAGCAGGGCATTGGCCGCAGGCTCTCCCAGCCAGTGCGCCCCATCAATGACCGCGACCTTGGCCTTGAAGCGGGGGTAGGTGGCGATCCAGTCCAGCAGGCTCGTCTCCTCGCTGCCCTCGCGGGGCGCGATTTGCTCGAGGCGGATTTGTAGAACGCGGGCTTTTCTGCCGGTTTTGGTCTCGCTCTGGGGGGCAATTTCCAGGTAGTCGGCGAGGGGTCCCTGGCGGCAGGAAGCACAACGGCCACAGGGCGGAAACCCCCCTTCGCAGTTGAGCCCTGCCGCAAACCACCGCGCCACCGTCCGGCGCCCCACCCCTTCCGGGCCGGTAAAGAGCAAGGTCTGGGCCCGCAGCTTGGGCAACAACTCGAGAATCCTTTGATGTCCGAGGATTTGCATGGCCGTTCGTCAGAGCTAGAGCGTGTCTGAATAGGTTATCAAGGGAAAAAGGGGTAGTTTAGTGTTTGCAATGACCAACTACCCCAGCGATCTTAGCACAAAGGAATACGAGGTGTTGAAGCCCCTGCTGCCCGAACTGAAGCCTCATCCCAGACGCAAGTGGGATTGGCACCTGGTCTTGAACGCTATTTTCTACGTGCTCAGAGGAGGCTGTGCCTGGCGGTTGATGCCCGCCGACCACATGCCCTGGCAGACCGCCTACCACTACTTCAGGGTGTGGAGTCTGGATGGAACTTGGGAACGGATCAACGCGAGCCTCCGGGTGCAGGTAAGGGTGGCCTCCAGGAAACACCCCGAGCCCACCGCTGGGATCGTAGATAGCCAGAGTGCCAAGACCGGTCGTCAGGGTGGGCAATGCGGGTTTGATGGACACAAGAGGGTCAAGGGACGCAAACGTTTCATCCTCACCGACACCCTGGGGCTGGTGCTCAAAGCCAAAGTACTCAAAGCCGATACGCACGAGGGGGCTGGGGGAATCCAGCTGCTCCAAGAGGCCTTCTTGGACTTCCCCACCCTGCTCAAACTCTGGGTAGATCAGGGCTTCAGGGGTAGCTTCATTGACTGGGTAGCTGCAAACCTCCCCCTCGAGGTCGAGGTCTCCCAAGGTCTGGGCAAACCTGGGGAACCCGGCTTTGTGCCCGCTCCACGGCGCTGGGTGATTGAGCGCACCTTTGCATGGCTGACTGGCTTCCGCCGGCTCACCCGTGATTTCGAACGCTTTGCCCGCACCACTGAGGCCATCATCTACGCCTGCATGACCCGCATCATGCTCGCTCGCCTGGCTAAATTCGTGTGAGGCGGCTATTCAGACACACTCTAAAAAACGCAGTATCGGTATGCAGTGGACCGACCAGACCATCATCTCGCGGCTGCTTTCGGCCTTCGGCTTTGCGCTGGCCTTGTTGCGGTAACGTTTACGGGGCTCTTTTCCACTACTTTCCAAGCACCAGCCGCTCGTAAAGCCACATAGGGAACTGCTCGTGGTGCAGGCGGGAGAGTACGTGCTCGAGGTTGTACTTGGCGCGGAAAAACTCCACGGTGTCTTCTTCGGCGTCCCAGATAGCATAGGCTGCTCCGGTCACGCCGTCTCGGGGCTGGCCGGTGGAGCCGGGGTTGATAATGGCCCTGGCCTTGGGCGCCACGATGAGTTCGCCGCCATTGGCGTAGCGCTGATAGCGTACCCAGCGCCCCTGGGGGGTGCTGACGTCGGCAGTGGTGGCCTGACCGCGTACGGTGGTGCTTTCCAGGCTCAGGTAACTGCCGGCCAGGTGGGTGTGCCCGTGGAAAATCCAGCGATGGCTCACCCGGTTGAACACCTCCCGGGCCTGCTCGACCTCTTCCAGGTAGGCCAGCGGGTCCAGCGGACTGCCGTGTACCAGCAGCGCACCCTCGACCTCGGTGGTCCAGGGCAGCCTGGATAGATACTCGCGGTTCTCGGGGCTGATGCGCTCGGCCTGCCAGGACAAAATTTCCAGCACCGGCCCCTCAACCTGCATGGACTTGATCTCCAGCAGCCAGATGTCGTGGTTGCCCATCACACCTATGGCATTGACCGAGCGTAGCCAGTCCAGCACCCGGTTGACATCGGGGTAGTAGCCTACCGCATCGCCCAGGAAAAGTACCTGGTCGTAGTCCCTGGCTTCCTTGAGGACGGCCTCGAGGGCGGGCCAGTTGCCATGTAGGTCGGATACAATCAGGTAGCGCACAACACCCCCATCATACCCAGCCTTTGTGGAAAAGCGTTGTGAAACCAGGAGGGAATACGGGGTCGAATAACATTTTTCTCATCCTTGGACTTCATGCTAGCAGTCCCCTCCCGATTCGGCGGGCCATTTCAGGCGCAGGCCAGAAAAAGCCTGGCCAACGTTGCTTGAGGGCGGGTTACTCCCTGAGCTTGAAGCGCTGAATCTTGCCGGTGGTGGTGAGGGGGAGTTCGTCCACGAAGTGAATCTCCCGGGGGTAGGCATGGTGCCCTACCCGCCGGCGCACCTCCTCTTGCAGCGCCTGGGTCAGGGTCGCGGAGCCGGACTGCCCCTCGCGCAGCTTGACGTGGGCCACAATGCGCTGACCGCGTTCGGCATCGGGCACCCCTACCACCGCCACCATCGCCACCGCAGGGTGACGCAAAAGGGCTTCCTCCACCTCGAAGGGGCTGATGCGATACCCGGCTGATTTGATCAGGTCGTCGGCGCGGGCTTTGAACCACAGGTAGCCTGCCTCGTCTTTGCTGCCCAGGTCGCCGGTTTTCAGGTAGGGGCCCACATACTTCTGCTGGGTGGCCTGGGGGTTGTTCCAGTAACCCAGGAAGGCCACGGGGTCGGGTGTCCGCAGGGCAATTTCGCCCACTTCCCCCGGCGGTAGGGGATGCCCGGCTTCGTCAATGATTTCGACCCGATGCCCTGGGTAGGGCAGGCCCATCGAACCGGGGTGGATGGGGTCGGTGGTGTAGGAATTGCCGACCAGCAGGTTGGCCTCGGTCTGGCCGTAGAACTCGTTGACCGGCAGGCCCAAGTTTTCCTGTACCCACGCCAGCAGTTCGGCCCCCAAAGGTTCGCCCCCGGAGTGGATGCTCTGCAGGACGGGCGGCGCCTTGACCCGGCCCAGTTGCCGCAGCAGCTTGAGGGCGGTGGGGAAGAGGAAGGTGTGCGTAACCCCCTGGCTGTGCAGCAGGTGCAGGGCTTCCTCGGGGTCGAAGCGCCGGCTGCGATAGGCCACCACGGTGTAGCTGTGGGCCCAGGCACAGAGCAGCACATTCAGCAAACCCCCAATCCAGGCCCAGTCCGCCGCCGACCAGTAGCGAGCTTCCTCGCCCGGAAAATTGCAAAAAAGCCGGAAGCCGGGCAGGTGCCCAATCAGCGTGCGGTGGGGCAGAAGCACCCCCTTGGGTTTGCCGGTGGTGCCCGAGGTGTAGATCAGGATGGCCGGGTCGTCGGCC
>CAZIXH010000234.1:0-5178 GCA_964543055.1 uncultured bacterium | reverse complement strand
GTCAGGTCGCCGTAGGGGGTCTGGGTGGTGAAGATCCAGGCCAGCTCGGTGTGCTCGGGCACGTGCGACTGCACAAAGAGGATAACTTTGTCCGGGTTCAGGCCCGCCGCCATATTTACCAGGGCCGCGTCGAAGGTGCGCTGGGCTAGCAGGTCTTTGTCGTAGGCCGCCGGGTTGGTGGGGGCGTGGTAGTCCACAATGCAGTAGATGGCGTCCTGGCCCAGCTTTTCACCCAGGGCGATGTAGTTGACCATCGCGCCCAGGTAGTTGCCGATGTGCAGGTCGCCAGTAGGCTGAAAGCCAGAAAAAACGCGCTTCACGCCGGATAGGATAGCAGAAGCAGCTCAGGCTTGCTCGAGCGTAAGACGAGACCCTTGCATCGCACCATGAATTGCCTAGCACGTTACGGGAGCTCGCACCTTCGGTCTCGAGCGTAAGACGAGACCCTTGCATCGCACCATGAATTGCCTAGCACGTTACGGGAGCTCGCACCTTCGGTCTCGAGCGTAAGACGAGACGCTTACACAGCACTGTGAATTGCCCGGCACGCTACAGGATGCTCGCACCTTCGGTCTCGAGCGCCTCTTTCCGTACCTCTTCCTCGGGCTGCCCCGCCGGGTACTGTCCGTTGAAGCAGGCCAGACAGACCGGGCCGCCAATGGCCTCGCGCACGCCGGGTTCGCTCAGGAAGGCCAGCGAGTCGGCCCCGATGAGGGCGCGAATTTCCTCCACCGAGTGGGTTGAGGCCACGAGCTCCTTGCGGGCGGCGGTGTCGATGCCGTAGTAGCAGGGAAACTTGATGGGAGGCGAGGAGATACGTACGTGCACCTCGGTGGCCCCGGCCTCGCGCAAGAGTTGCACAATGCGCCCCGAGGTGGTGCCCCGCACGATGGAGTCGTCTACCAGCACCACCCGCTTGCCCGCTACCGCCGGGGTGGCGGCCAGCTTGAGCCGTACCTTCAGGTCGCGCATCTCCTGGGTGGGCTGGATGAAGGTACGGCCTGCGTAGGGGTTTTTGTGCAGGCCAAAGTCGAAGGGAATGCCCGAGGCGCGGCTGTAGCCAATGGCCGCCCCGATGCCTGAGTCCGGCACCGGTACTACCACATCGGCCGGGGCGGGGGCTTCCTGGGCAAGCCGTTCGCCCATGCGAATACGGGATTCGTGGGTGCCGATGCCGTCTAACTGGGCGTCGGCCCGGGCAAAGTAAATCCACTCAAAGGCACAGGGGGTGGGGTGGGGCTTTAGTACCTGCATGGAGCGCAGTTCGGCCCCTTTCCTCAGGTGAGCGTTGGTTTCCACCCAGACCAGCTCGCCAGGCCGCACATCGCGCACAAACTCGGCGCCCATCAAGGAGAGCGCCGGAGGCTCGGAGGCAAAGACCCAGCCGCCATTCGGCAAGCGGCCAATCACCAGGGGGCGCACGCCGTTGCCATCCCGCAGGGCCAGCACGGTGTGCCGATCCATCAGCACCACGCTAAAGCCGCCGGTGAGCTCGCGCATTGCCCGGGCGGTGGCCTCCACCAGGTTGAGCTTGGCGTAGCGAGCAATCAGGTTAATCATCACCTCGGTGTCGTTGGTGGTCTGGAAAACCGCGCCGTGCTCGAGGAGTTCCTGGCGAATTTGCAGGGCGTTGACGAAGTTGCCGTTGTGGGCGATGGCCAGAATGCCCTTGGAACTTCGCACATTGAGGGGCTGGGCGTTGAAGCGCAGGTTGGAGCCGGTGGTGGAGTAGCGGGTATGCCCGATGCCCAGGTTGGCCGCAGGGATGCGCAGGCGCTGCATACGGGCCTCGTCGAAGACCTGCGTGACCAGGCCCAGGTCCTTTTCGATCACCAGGTCTTTGCCGTTGGATACACAAATCCCGGCGGCTTCCTGGCCCCGGTGTTGCAGGGCAAAAAGCCCCAGTTGCAGCAGGTCGGCCACCGGCAGCGGTTCGGGCGACCACAGGCCCAGCACGCCGCACTCTTCCTGGGGCTTATCGTCGAGGCGGGTGGTCGGTGGCTCGTGATGGGTTGAGCCACCACGGGCCACTAGCCACGGGCTACAGGCCTTGGTCACGGCAACACCTCCCTGAGCGGGGCTTCCCAGGCCCTTCGCAGGGCCGCTACGCTCCACTCCAGGCGGGACCTGGACATCAGGATCGTGAGGGTATCGCCCCCAACCTGACCCAGAATCTGGTGGGGAAGTCCGTGCTGCTCGAGGACCCTCACGGCCATTTGCAGCATGGTCTGGTCTACCGTGAACAGGATGCGGCTGGGGGCCTCGCTAAAGAGCAGTGCGTCGGGGCGGGCCTGGCTGCGAACCTCAATCGTCGCCCCCAGACCGTAGGGGAGGCACATCTCGGCCAGGGCCACGGCCAGCCCGCCCTCGGCCACGTCGTGAGCAGTCTTGACCCAGCCCCGCTCGATGAGCTCACGGATGGCGGCCTGGGCTCTGGCCTCCTGGGCCAGCTCGAGGGCTGGGGGGCTTCCGGCCTCCAGGCCGTGCACCACCCAGAGGTACTCGGAAGCGCCCAGGTGCCCTTCTGGGCTGCCGATCAGCACCACAAACTCACCGGCTTTCTGGAAGCCCAGCTCGGCGCGGCGCTCGAGGTTTTCCAAGAGGCCCACCACGCCCACCATGGGGGTGGGGGGAATGCGGTAGCTGGGGCCTTCGTTGTAAAGCGAAACATTACCCGAGACCACCGGCAGTCCCAGCGCCACCGAGGCTTCGGCCAGGCCCGCGATGGTCTCGGAGAGCTCGAAGTAGCCCTCCGGCGTTTCGGGATTGCCGCAGTTGAGGCCGTCGGTGTAGGCCAGGGGCTTGCCCCCGACCACGCTCACGTTGCGGGCGGCCTCGGCCAGGGCGTGCATGGCCCCTAAGCGGGGGGCCAGTTTGCTGTAGCGGGGGTTGGCGTCCACCTTGACCGCGATGCCCCGCCCGGTTCCCTTGATGCGAAGGATGGCTGCATCGCCCTTACCGGGCACTAGCACGGTGTTGGTGCCTACCTGGTGGTCGTAGCGCTCGAAGATGGGGGCACGGCTGCACAGGTTGGGCGAGGCCAGCAGCCGCAGCAAAACTTCCTCCAGGTTCTGCGGTAGGGGCAGGCCGCTCAGATCCCGGACCCGCTGCTGGGCGATGGCGGGGTTCTCCTGGCCTTCGCGCACGTAGGTGGGGGCATCGGCCAGGGCGTGGGTGGGCACTTCGGCCACCGTCTGGCCGCCCGCCACCACCCGAAAGACCGGTTCGGCGATCATGTGCGCTACCGGCACGGCATCCAGGCCAAAGCGGGCCGCGAGGGCCTCGAGGTCTTTTTCCCTGCCCGGACGCGGCACCAGCACCATGCGCTCCTGCGACTCGGAGAGCATGAGCTCGAGGGGGTTCATCCCGGCCTCGCGCTTGGGCACCCGGTCGAGGTTCAGCTCGATGCCCAGCCCCGACTTGTGAGCCATTTCCGAGAGGGAAGAGGTGAGGCCCGCAGCGCCCATGTCCTGCACGCCTTCCACCAGGTCTTGCCGGATGGCTTCCAGGGTGACCTCGAGGGTCAGTTTGCCCATAAAGGGGTCGCCCACCTGCACGCTCGGGCGCTTGGACTCGCTTTCCTCCGAGAGTTCTTCCGAGGCAAAAGCGGCCCCGCCAATGCCGTCGCGCCCGGTTTTGGAGCCCACGTAGTAGACCGGGCGGGCCAGTGAGGCCCGGCTTCGCTTGAGTTCATCGGCCCGCAGCAGCCCCACGCACATGGCATTCACCAGGGGATTGTCCTGGTAGTCGGGGTGGAAGTAGACCTCGCCGCCCACCGTGGGTACGCCAATGGCGTTGCCGTAGTGGGCAATGCCCTCCACCACCCCCCGCACCAGGAAGCGGGTGCGCTCGCCTTCGGGGCCCTCGAGCTTGCCAAAGCGCAGCGAGTTCAAAAGAGCAATGGGCCTGGCCCCCATGGCCATGATGTCGCGGATGATGCCCCCCACGCCGGTGGCGGCTCCCTGCACGGGTTCGACTGCCGAGGGGTGGTTGTGGCTCTCAATCTTGAAGGCCACCGCCCAGCCTTCGCCAATATCCACCACCCCGGCATTCTCGCCGGGGCCTTGCAACACCGCCGGGCCTTCTTTGGGCAACAGCTTGAGCAGGGGGCGGGAGTTCTTGTAGGAGCAGTGCTCGCTCCACATCACCTTGAATAAGTAGAGCTCGAGGCGGTTCGGTTCGCGGCCCAGCAGCCGCACAATCTCCTGGTACTCGTGCAGGGGAATGCCGGCTTCCTGAACCAGGGGGGGCAGGGTTCCTTCCATTACATGGCCCTCGGTGCATGCCCGATGACTTCTTTGAGAAGGGGGATCAGCTCCAGGTGGTTGCCTACGCGGGCGGTGGGCTCGGGTTGCCCGTTGCGGTGAGAGAGGCCGGTGTAAAGCACCGCGTAGGGGTAGCCAGTCTGGAATGCGCCGGCAATGTCGGTACGGGGGATGTCGCCGATATGCAGGGCTTCCTGCGGCTTGACCCCCATCTCGTCGAGTGCGGTCAGGAAAGCCTGGGCTTTGGGCTTGACCACTCCGGTTTCGTCGGAGAAGGCAAAGCCGCTGAAAAGGTCGTGGAGTTTGTGCCGCTTGAGCTGCTCGCGCAGGATGCGCCCGGTGGAGATGCCGGTATCCGAAACAATGCCCAGCCGGTAATGCTTGGCGAGTTGGGGCAGGGCCTCCAGCACCCCCGGAAGGGGAATCAGGGTGCCCTCGAGGCCCGCCTCCACAATGCGCTGGGTGGTCAGGGCGATGTGGCCTTCGTCGTAAGGCAGCCCCAGGTAGCTAAAAATGCGGGTCACCCGGTCGAAAGGGGTCATAACCTGCTCGGCCATCCAGGCCGCGTCGAAGTCGAGGGCGGCTTGCCGCCAGGCCGCCATGACGGCATCCGGCTCGGCGGGAATGCCGGCCTCGGAGGCTGCATCCATCAGAATTTCGTTGCGCAGGGTTTTGATGGAGCCGGCATACTCCGGGCCTTCCGTAAAAAGGGTACCCCAGAAATCGAAGGTAATTGCTTTGATGGTCATACCGCTACCTCCATGTAGCTTGTTGCCTGGCCTACGCCACAACCTCGAGCGCCAGACGAGGCACTTGTAAAGCACTGTAAACGTAAGCGTTGCTCATAGAGTTCATGCACCTACCGCCTCGAGCGCCAGACGAGGCACTTGTAAAGCACTGTAAACGTAAGCGT
>CAZIXH010000233.1:0-3201 GCA_964543055.1 uncultured bacterium | reverse complement strand
CATCCACCACCCAGACCTCGGCCTCGGCGGCGCGGGCAATCTGGTTGATGGCCGCCCCACCAGCCTGAAAGTTCTGTACCATCTGCGCGGTAACCTCTGCCGGGTAGGCCGAGACCCCCTCGGCGGTCACGCCGTGGTCGGCAGCACAGACCACCACCGCACCCTTTCCCAGTTGGGGGTGCAGGGTCTGCTGGATGGCAGCCAGCTGGCAGCCCAGCGCCTCCAAAAACCCCAGCGACCCCGGCGGCTTGGTCAGGGTGTTCTGGTAAGCCTGGGCTTGCCGGAGCCAGTCCTGGGAAACGGGTTGGACATGGAAGTTCATAATCAGATGGGTGTGCAGGGGTCTGTGGGGCTAATGGCCCAAAGCCGAAGGCCGAAGGCTAGATGTTTTATACGAAATGACAAAGAAGAGCATCTTTTGGTCATGCACCTTGCATTCATTTCTCGACCCTCGACACTTGACTCTCGACCCCCTCCTACAACGACTTGAGCTTCAGGGGAATCCCCGAAACCAGCAGATACACCACATCGGCCTCCTCGGCTATGCGGCGGTTGGCCGCACCCAGGAGGTCGCGGTAGCGCCGTGCCAGGGCGTTATCGGGCACGATGCCCATGCCCACCTCGTTGGTGACCACCAGCAGGGTTTTGCCGGTTTCGGCTCGAGCCGCCAGGAGGTTCTCGACCTCGGGCAAAACCTCGCGCCCGGCTAACATCAGGTTGGAAACCCACAGGGTCAGGCAGTCCAGGAGCACCACCCGCCCCTGGGCTAGCGAGAGGGTGTAGGGCACCTCGAGGGGTTCTTCCAGGGTCTCCCAGCTGGGGGGGCGCTCGGCCCGGTGCTGGGCAATGCGCTGGCGCATCTCTTCGTCGAGGGGCTGGGCGGTGGCGATAAAGCTCACCATCCCATCGCCCAGCGCATGGGCCCACTCCTGGGCAAAGGCACTCTTGCCCGCGCGTGCGCCCCCCGTCACCAGGATGAGCCTAGCTTCCATCGGCCCCCTCCCCGCGCACAAACAGCACCCGCTTGCGGGCCCAGTCCAGCCCCAGCACCGCGCAGGGCGGCAGGAAGCGATCCTGGTCGAGCTCGCGCAGCACCATCCGCAGCACCCCTCCGTGGGTGAAGATCAGGTGACGGCCTGGCGGCAGTTGGTTGAAAAGGCCGTAGACCCGCGCCCGCAGGGTGGCGGTGGCCTCTCCGCCGGGGGCCTGGAAGCCCTCGAAGTCCCGCAGGGCGTTCTGCTGGGCTTCGGGCAGGTCAGCCCAGCGCAGGCCCTCGAGGTCGCCAAAGTGCAGCTCGCGCAGCTCGGCAAACATCCCCTGGGGTTCGCCATAAGCCAGCCGGGCGGTCTGCACAGCCCGCTGCAGGTCCGAGGCCAGCACCTGTTCAAAACGCTCTGCCGAGAGCCACCCGGCCAGGGCCCGGGCCTGCTGCTCGCCCAGGGGGGTCAACGGCACGTCCGTCCAGCCCGTCAGCCGACCCTCCACATTCCAGGGGGTCTGCCCGTGGCGCACCAGCCAGAGTTCGCTCATGGCTCCACCCAGGCGTAAAAGGGGGTTTCGACAAACTCTGGGGGGCCGCTCAGGTACAGCCGCAACCCCGGCAGGCGCAGGTTGGGGCCTTCCTGCTCGAAGTCCAGCGGGTCGTCGGGCAGGGTGTAGAGCAGGGTCTCGCCCGGTGGGATACCCTTTCGCATCAGGGCCGGAGCCCCCACCCCCCGCAAACGCACACAGCGAGCCTGCGGTTCACGCAGCACCGCAATAAAGCGGGCCAGCCGGGGGCCATCCTGGGTATGCAGGCAGCGCACCTCGCCCAGGTCTAATAGCAAGAGGGTGGGGGTCACTTTGAGGCTGGCCTGCATCTACCCTCCCAGAAGCACCACCGGCTCACCCTCTACCTCATGTACCCGTACCCAGCCCCCGTACACCGACTGCAAAAGGGGCTCCCGGAGCACCTCGAGGGGGCTGCCCAGGGCGGTGAGTTGACCCCGATGCAAAAAGGCCACCCGATCCGCCCGGCGGGCCAGGTTGGGGTCGTGCAGCACGGTCAGAATGCCAATGCCCTGGGCCCGCAAGCCCGCCAGCAGGCCCATGAACTCGGCCTGGTGGTGCAGGTCGAGGTGGTTGGTGGGCTCATCTAAGAGCAAAAACTGCGGGCGGGCGGCCAGCGCCCGGGCCAGCAAGACCCGCTGGCGCTCCCCGCCGGAAAGGGTGGGCAGCAGGCGGTGGCGAAAGGCGGCTACCTGGGTCTCTCCCATGGCCCATTCGACCGCGGCCCGGTCGGCCTTCCCGGCCCGGCCCAGCAACCCCAGGTGCGGGGTGCGCCCCAGCATCACCACCTCCTCCACCGTGAGGTCTTCGGGGTAGCCGCCGTTTTGCGGCAGAAAAGCAATTTGCTGGCCCCGCGCCCAGCTCGAGAGCCGCGCCAGCGGCTCGCTGCCCAGCCGCACCTCGCCTGCGCCGGGCTGGAGCAACCCCGCCATCAGGCGCAGCAGGGTGCTCTTCCCCACCCCGTTGGGGCCCAGCAGGGCCAGCCACTCGCCGGGGCGGAGCTCGAGGGTCACCTCCCGCAGCACCGCCTGATTGCGGTAGGCAAACCACAGGCTGCGGGCAATAAGCCCAGGGCGGCGGGCATTATCCGCCGCGCTCAGACCGGCCACCGGTGTCTCACCCTTCATGCCTTATGCCTCCCTCGCCACAGCAGGTACAGGAAAAAAGGCCCCCCCAGCAGCGTGGTCAGAATGCCCACCGGCAGCTCGGCGGGGGCTATCAGGGTGCGGGCCAACAGGTCGGCCAGCACCAGCAACACCGCCCCCCCCAGGGCCGAGGCCGGCAGCAGGTAGAGGTAGTCGCCCCCCACCAGCCGTCGCAGGATATGCGGGGCCACCAGCCCCACAAAGCCGATGATGCCCGCCTGGGCTACCGCCGCCGCCGTGAGCAGGGTCACGGCCCCGATAATCAGCAGCTTGAGCCAGCCGAGCGGCAGACCCAGGCTGCGGGCGGTTTCTTCGCCCAGGTGCAGGGCGTTGAGGGTGCGACCCAGCAGCAAAAAGATGGGGAGGGTGCAAAGCAGATACAGCGCCAGCGAACCCACCCCGCTCCAGCCCACGAAGGCCAGGTTGCCCAGGGTGTAGGCAAACACCGCCCGCACCCGGTCGGCATCCTGCAACATCAGGTAACTGGTCAGGCTCACCAGCACGCTCC
>CAZIXH010000232.1:0-5901 GCA_964543055.1 uncultured bacterium | reverse complement strand
TCGCATAAGATGCTAAATGAGTTTCAGCACCTGAGGAAGACTTTCTGGGGGCGGCACATATGGGCCAGAGGGTACTTTTGTGTGAGCAGTGGGAATGTTACGGATGAGGTTATCAAGGAGTACATTGAGAACCAAGGGACAGAGGACAACAGCGACTTCAGGGTGGAGGGGGAATAGGTGGCTTTAGCCGCAACTACCCACTTCCAGTGGTTAGATGATGCTACCGCCTTCAGGCGGTAGAGTGTTCACTACTGATGGCCATTCGCCGCATTCCCTGGGAGGCCAGGGTGCGCTGGGCGGTATCGGCGGCTACGGTAGGGGCGGGTCTGTACTGGTTTGTGGAACGGGCTTTTCTGGGGGTATGAGAGCAGTTCCCACAAGTACCTGGCACAGCCGGATTCGGCTGGGCAGGTAAAACACCTGCCGGAAAAGGCAAGTGCTTGTGGGAAACGAGATGAGTTGCCCACAAAAGCTGCCTGCAGCAGTCGGCTGTGGGCGGTTTTTGGGTCGGTTGACGAGTGGGCTTGATGGCAGGGTTTAGCTGAACAGTTTTTGAACTGGTAGATGAACAATTCCTGCGGCTATAACTTGCTTCAGTTCGGGAGACCCTGAACCTATAGGAGGAACCTATGAGACAAGCCCGCCGTACCGCTCTCAAGCAACTCACCGCCGCCGGACTGGGCCTGGCCCTGTCGGGCCAGGTAGGCACTGCCCTGTCCCAAACCAACCTCAAGCCCGCTTTCGGGAGCCGTGCCGCCCTCGCCAATAGCGTGTGGTTCAACGGCGCACTGTTTAGCGTGCTGGCCGACAAAGCCACCACCGGGGGTTCGTACGCCTTGATGGACGTGCGGGTGCGCCAGGGTTTCGAGGCCCCACCCCACGTGCACAATGGCGAGGACGAAATCTTCTTTATCCAGGAAGGCGAGGTCACCTTCACCTCCGGCAATGTGGTGACGGAAGCCAGGGCGGATGACCATGTGTTCCAGCCCAGGGGGGTGCCCCACTTCTTCAAGCTCAAGACCCCCACCGCAAGGATGCTGGTGACGTTCACGCCGGGGGGGCTCGAGGAAGCCTACCGCCGCCTGGGCGTGCCAGCCCAGCGGCTGGACTTGCCCGCGCCCCCAGCCGGCCCCCCCACTGCGGAGCAACTGGCCACGGTAGCCAGGGTCTTTGGGGAGTACGGTTTTGTGCTGCTGCCCCGCCCCTGAACTGAACCTGGCTGAGTAGTTATCTGAATGTTAGCCCGCCGACACGAATAGTCAAAGAGTCACGAAAGGAGAATTGCCCGATGTCAACGACTCTCAACCCAATGGACTTCGCCACCCGTTTTTTTAATGGCCAGGATGAGCAGAAAGGACCGCTTAGGCCAGAGCTATGCGCACCCGCCTATATGGCAGAGATCATAGGATTTCCACCGATGGATGCGACCGGACATGGCGAGTTTGGTCGAGTCTTCTACAGCGCATTCCCTGATCTCTACCATACAATTGATGAAGCCCTATCCACCGACAACGGCATCGCGGTGCGCTTCGCCCTGCGGGGCACACACATGGCGCCGTTCATGGGCATTCCGGCCAGCAACTGTGCTATAACTGTATCGGCCATTGCCCTGCTGACGATCGTGAATGGCCAAGTGACCCACCTTCGCGCCATCTTTGATCAACTGGGCATGATGCGCCAGCTTGGCGTAGTGCCCTCGTAGAACTCGTGCCTTTGCGGCTGGCTAGCGCAGCAGAACTCGATGTTCCCCAACCGCTTCAAATCCTCGGATGGGCTGAGTCTCTCATGTTACGGGGTTCAGCCCCCCGGCTTTAACCGTGGCCGGGTAGTCGTGGTGCACGGCCTGGGCGATCACGGCCGCAGCTTGCCTTACCGCAACCTGTCGGAGGCGTTGTGTGCCCAGGGGTTTGCTACCTATGGGTTTGATCTGCGCGGACACGGGCAGTCGGAAGGCCCGCGTATGTATGCCGAGGCGTGGGCCGATCTGCGCGATGACCTGAGGCGCTTTGTGGATTTGGTGCGGCAGGAAGACCCAAACCCCCCGCTCTTCCTGGTCGGGCTCAGCCTGGGGGGCTTGCTGGTGCTCAACTATGCCCAGTACCATCCCCAGGGTTTGAGCGGGGTGGTGGGGGTAGCGCCTGCGCTGGATGCCTCGGGGGTTCCGCCCTTGATCAAGGCCATGATGCCCCTGCTGTCGCGCCTGCTGCCTCGAGTCCGGGTCAATCCAGGCCTTAACCTGTCCGGCATCACCCGAGACCCTGCCACAGCGCGGCAATACACTACCGACCCTCACTTTCAAACCCATACCACCCCACGCCTGGCCGCCGAAGTTCTGCGGGCGATGGAGGAAACCCGTGCCAGGGCATCGAGCTTAAGTCTGCCCCTACTGATCCTGCACGGCGAGGCCGACACCCTGGTGCGCCCAGAGGGCAGCGCCGCCTTTTTCGCCCAGGTTCGAGCCTCCGACAAACAGCGCCAAACCTACCCCGATGCCTACCACAACCTGTTCCTCGAGCCTAACCATGCCCAGGTGTTTGCCGACATTGGGGCTTGGCTGAAGCGGCATTCATAGGTGTACCGGCAAACTGCACAGCACCCTGGCTACACAGGGATTTGTGGAGCTGTGGGGTCGAAGTTTCGCGGAAGAACCAGGGTTTGGTTAGGAGGCTGCTGCAAGGGGTGCGAGCAGTTTTTGATCTGGGAAATGAGCAGTTTCCTCGTGCAAACTAGGGACGCACCAGGAGGAAACGATGAAAACAGCAAAACAGGCGGTGGTGATCGGTGGGAGCATGGCGGGGCTTCTGGCAGCGCGGGCACTCTCGGAGCAGTTTGAACAGGTGACGATCCTCGAGCGCGACCACTTTCCGCCCCTGGGTCAGCAGCGCAAAGGGGTGCCCCAGGGCCGTCACGCCCACGGGGTGTTGGCCCAGGGTGCACGGATCTTCGAGGCGTTCTTCCCCGGCCTGACCCAGGAACTACTGGAGCAGGGGGCGCTCGGTGGCGACATCATCCAGGATTGCTACTGGTACCAGAACGGCGGTTTCCATGCCCAGTTTGATAGTGGGTTGAAGGGTTTGCTGCTCAGCCGTCCGCTGCTGGAGGGTTCGATCCGCCAGCGCGTACTCTCGCTGGGCAATGTCGAAGCCCTCTCGGGGATCAGCGTCCGGGGTCTGCTTGGCGAAAACGGGCGGGTGGTGGGGGTAAAACTGGATAGCAACGACCTTTACGAACTGCGGGCCGATCTGGTGGTGGATGCCAGTGGGCGCGGCTCACAAGCGCCGAAGTGGCTCGAGGATCTGGGCTACCCTCGCCCTCCGCAAGAAGAGGTGCGGATTGATTTGGCCTACGCCACCCGCATCTACCGCCGCCGCCCTCAGGACTTTGGCGGTAAGGATGGCTTTGTGATTGGTTCCAACGCCCCCCTCAAGCGCGGTGGGGTGGTGCTGCACCTGGAGGGCCACCGCTGGATTGTCACGCTGGCGGGCTTCCTGGGCGACTATCCCCCTACCGACGAACGGGGTTTCCTCGAGTTCGCCCGTACCCTTCCTGTTCCCGACATCTACAACCTGATCAAAGAGGCCGAACCACTCTCCGAGATCGGCACCTACAGGTTCCCCGGCAGCCAGCGCCGCCGCTACGAAAAGCTGGCCCGCTTCCCTCAGGGCTTCCTGGTGATGGGCGATGCCATGTGCAGCTTCAACCCCATCTTTGGTCAGGGCATGACCGTGGCCGCCAGCCAGGCCCGGCTGCTATTGGAGGTGTTGAAAGCCGGAAGCGAAAACCTGGCCCAGCGCTTCTACAAGAAAGCCGCCGTGCTGGTGGACAGTCCCTGGAGCATCGCGGTGGGGGCCGACCTGAGCTACCCCGAGGTGGAGGGGCCGCGCAGTCCGATGGTTAACTTTATCAACTGGTACGTGGCCAAACTGCACATCGCGGCCCGCCACGACCCCGCCCTGGTGCTGGCCTTCCAGAAGGTAGCCAACCTGATGGCCCCTCCGCCCAGCCTGCTGGTTCCAGGCACTGCCCTGCGGGTGCTATGGGGTAACCTGTTCCCCCGCAAGCTGTCGGTAGCCCGTAGGTCACGGGTCTCACCCCAGGCAGGCGATTGAGTTGAGTTGTGTTTCGCCCGGGTCAGATGGATCGCCCCCAGGTGATGCAGCAACTGGGCATAAAGCAGACCGATACGGTGGTGGGCGATAAGTATTCCCTGCGATGGGGCAGCCTCTTACAGGGGCTGGCCTTGCTGGGTTTCATCGGGTACCAGGTAGTGCTCCGCCCCGCCGCAGGCTTTCCCAGCGACGAAATGCAGGTGATCTTGAGCGGCATCAACACCCTGCGCTTTGGACACGATCTCAAGTTTCTCGAGGCCATCGCGGTGGCCTGGCTTACGGCGGCTTTGTACCTGCGTTTTGGCCCCACCACACCCCTACCTGCCCAGTTGCTGATACTCCTGGGCACCAGCGCGTTTGACCTGTTAGTGGTGAGCGGAATCCTGGGCTGGCGCATTCTGGGTGAGGCCGAGGTGTTGTTTGCCAACAACCCGGTGGATGCCCGCAGCCTGATCCTGATGCGTACCGTTACCATTGCACTGTTTGATGGGGCCTTACTGGCTTTGGGCCTGTGGGTCTGGACGTTGTGCTGGGCCGGTTGGAACAGCGGAGCCAGGGCTTGGCGCTATCTGGGTCTGTTGGCAGGGGCGGTGCTGCTGCTAAAACCTGTAAGCGAGCTCCTCGATCCAATCGGTGCGCTTTGGGTATGACCCGCGCCTGCGCTGGTGACGGTTTGGTTTGCAGGTTTGGGCTGGTTGGGCGGTGTGATTGTTGCTGGCAGTCCCAGCAAGTAGGCGCCAGCATGGGTTTTGTCCGAGATTGATAGTGAGCAGTTTTTGGTCTGGGAAGTGAACATGCTAGGTCGCAAAATGCAGGGGTGCATAAAGGAGGAAACTATGAGTAACACTGAAACGCTTCGCAAAGCCCACCAGGCCTTTAGCGTCGGCAACCTGGATGAAGCCGTCCAGGTGCTGGCCCCGGATGGTACCATGACCGACCACGGGCGCGGCCAGGTCTACCGCAGCCGCGCCGAGTTCCGCCAGATGCTGGCCGGGTTTGTGGCCATGGCCTCGGACATCAAGATTGTGGATGCCCACTATATTGAGTCCGGCGACTGGGTCACGGCGCGGTTCCGGGCCATCAGAACCCAGGACGGCCCCATGGCCGATACACCTTTTGGGGCCAGCCAAAAACCCTTTTCGCTAGACGTGTGCGAGGTCTGGCGCTTTGATCCGGGGGGCCAGGCCATCGAAGGCCACAACTACTCCGACGGGCTGGGCTTGCTGCTGCAACTGGGGCACCTGGCTCTACCGGCTTAGAGGAGGCACCCATGGCCCATCCAGGTAAAACCCTTCACCACCCCATCAGCGGGGTTCGGCTCACCTTTATTCAGACAGCCCGCGACACCCAGGGCAGGGGCTTCGCGGTGGAAATTCTCTACCCGCCGGGGCAGGGCAGGGAAGGCCAGCAGCCTCATTTCCACACCAGCTTCGACGAACAGTTCGAGGTGCTCGCAGGTACGGCCACCTACTTTTTGGATGGGGCGGAGCAGACTGTGGGGGTGGGGAACCGCTTTAGCATCCCGCAGAATACCCCCCACCTCAACCCCTACAACGCGGGGCCGGAGCCCCTGCGCCTGCGCCAGTGGGTCGAACTGCTGCAGCCTGACCGCAGGATGCTCGAGGCCTTCGAAGATTTTCTTGAGACTGGCTTTGGTCTGGCTGCTGAAAGCCAGCGCCTGGGCTTCCTGCAAAAGGCGGTACTGTTTCAAGCCCTTCAGCCCAGCTCGTATGCAACGGGCATCCCCATTCTGTTGCAGCGAGGGCTGTTCGGAGCCCTGGCAGCCCTGGGC
>CAZIXH010000231.1:0-3110 GCA_964543055.1 uncultured bacterium | reverse complement strand
CCCCCAGGGCTCTGGTGGGTCTGGGCTTGCCCCTGCTGCTCTTGGGCTACCTGGGGCTGGTGTTTGCGCCCAGTTTTGGCTGGCTCACCGCCTCGCTGGTGCTGCTGGGGTTGGGTTCCATGACCAGCCCTGGCCTCACGGCGGCTCAGTCGCTGGCGGTCTCGGACGATGAGCAAGGTGCGGTAGCGGGCCTCTCCAGCGCGGCGCAGGCCCTGGGCCGGATGCTGGGACCGGTGGTCGGCACCTCGCTGTACGGACTCTCTCCGGCCTACCCCTACGTGTTCTCGGCCCTCCTGATTGGGCTGGCTATGGTCTTTTTCTTCAGCAGACCGAAGCTGGCAAGCGGACAGTAGCGCCTCTAGGAGTGGAGTCCGGCTTCCTCCAGCAGATTCCTGAGCATTCCCAGGTTTACTAGGGCGTGGCCTTTGGTGGTGTTGTTGAAGATGAACCAGACCTGGGTCAGGGTGTGGTGCTCGAGCGCCCCCAGTAGCGACTGCACCCAGAAGCGCAGCTCTTCTTCGTTGTACCGGTAGTCGTGACGTTCGGCCTGGTCTTTGCCCTCGTACCACTTGGCCTTGTTGCGCCCGGAAAGGCGAATGTAGGCAATTTCGCTGGTAAGGTGCAGCTCGTTTTTGGGCAGGCCGGGGAGGGGAGGATAGTCGGTGCTGACCCAGGTCAGGCCTGCCTTGCGGAAGGCCTGGCGCACTTCCTCGTTGTCCCAGGATGCATGGCGAAACTCCACCGCCAGACCGCCGGGGGCCAGGGTTTTGTCGGCGAAGCGCAGGGCCAGTGCTGCAAAGTACTTGCGGTTCTCAGGGGTGCGGTGAAAGCTTTGGGGAAACTGGGCCAGAAAAGGCCCCAGCACCCCGGCCTCGCGCAGCGGGGCCACCGATTCAAAAAGCTGCCGGTAGTCGTCGTCGGTAGCGCTTCGCTCGTGGGTCATGCGCTGGTGAATCTTCACGGCCCAGTGCACCCGCCCCTCGCTGCGTTTGAGCATCCCGGCAAAGGCTTTGAGGCCAGGAATGTTGTAGAAAGAAGAGTTCAGCTCGACGGCATTGAAGGTTCGCGCGTAGATGGAGAGCCATTCGTCCTTTCTGGCCTCGGGGGGGTACAAGAGGCCCACCCAGTCTTCGTTGGTGTAACCGCCGGTGCCGAGGTAGATTTCCATGCTTTATCGAAGTGTCGAAGGCCCAAAGCTGAAGGCTCTAGGCGACAAATAACCACGCCCATCGTACTTCATTCCACGTCGCGGAAACTGCTCGAGCCCACCAGGCCATCAGATCAACAAAAAACGCGCTATCAAAGCGATAGCGCGTGTACAGAGAGAAGCGTATCGCGCTCTTCACAGACGTGGCCGCCCACGAAAACGAGAATGCGTCTGGGCCCAGACGCATGTTTTCGAGTTTCCCGGCGGCCACTGTTCTTTCCAGGACAAAGGACTTTAAGTCCCGGATGGCTCGATATTCGTGAAGAGCGCTCTACTCCACCGTCACACTCTTGGCCAGGTTCCGGGGCTGATCCACGTCGCGGCCCAGGTATACCGCGGTCTCGTAGGCCAGAAGTTGCAGCGGCACCACGCTCACCACCGGGGCCAGCAGGGGGTGGGTTCTGGGCACGTAAATCACGTCCTGGGCAAACTTCTGTACCTCGGTATCGCCCTCGCTGGCCACCGCAATCACCCGCCCGCCTCGAGCCCGTACCTCCTGGATGTTGGAGACGGTTTTTTCGTAGAAGGGGCTCTGGGTCGCCAGTACCACCACCGGCAGGCGCTCGTCAATCAGGGCGATGGGGCCGTGCTTCATCTCGCCGGCGGGGTAGGCCTCGGCGTGGATGTAGCTGATTTCCTTGAGCTTGAGGGCCCCTTCGTAGGCGGTGGGGGCCTGGATGTGCCTCCCCAGGAACAGGTAGTCCTGGGCCTGGTGGTACTTCTCGGCGATGTGGGCGATGTGGGGGCGCTGCTCCAGGGCTTCCTCCACCAGCCGGGGTAGTTTGCGCATCTCGCTCAGGAGTTCTCGCGCAGTTCTTTCGTCCAGTGTGCCTCTGGCCCGGCCCATCCACACGGCCAGCATGGCCATGGCGGCCAGCATGGCGATGTAGGCCTTGGTCGAGGCCACGCCAATCTCGGGGCCAGCGTGGATGTAGAGGGTGTCGTCCACCTCGCGGGTGATGCTGCTCCCTTTGGCGTTGATGACCCCCAGGGTGCCTGCTCCCTTGCGTTTGGCTTCGCGAATGGCCTCGAGGGTATCGATGGTCTCGCCCGACTGGCTGATGCAGATGGCCAGGGTTTTGTCGTCCACCACCGGGTCGCGGTAGCGGTACTCGGAGGCTACCTCAATTTCCACCGGCACCCGGGCTAAAGCCTCCAGCAGATACTTCCCCACCCAGGCCGCGTAGTAGGCCGTGCCGCAGGCCACAATGTGCACCTTGTCGTAGCGGGTGGGCTCGAGCTTGAGACCCAGCTCCACCCCCGCTTCCTCTTCGTAGAGGCGGCCCCCCAGGGTGTTTTCCAGCACCCTGGGCTGCTCGTAGATTTCCTTGAGCATGTAGTGGGGGTGTCCGCCTTTTTCGGCGGCCTCGAGGCTCCACTCCACCGTCACCACTTCCCGCTCCACCGGGTTGCCGGCCAGATCCGTAACCTGTACTCCCTCGCGGCGCACCACCGCCATATCGCCATCGTGCAGGAAAATGACCCGGCGGGTATAGGGCAACAGGGCCGGCACGTCCGAGGCCACAAAGTTCTCCCCCTCGCCCAGCCCAATCACCAGCGGGCTCACGGTACGGGCCACCACAATCTCTTCGTGGTTCTGATGGGCCACCACCAGCGCATAGGCCCCGTAGGCTTCCGAGAGGGCCATCCGCACCGCTTCGGTCAGGTTCCCCTGGTATTTTTCCTCAATCAAATGGGCCAGCACCTCCGAGTCGGTCTCGGAGCTGAAGGTGTGCCCCCGCGCAATCAGGCCCTCCTTGAGGGGTAGGTAATTCTCGATGATGCCGTTGTGAATGACGGCAATCTCGCCCTTTTCGGGCATGCGAGGGTGGGCGTTGGGGTCGTTGGAGGCCCCATGGGTGGCCCAGCGCGTGTCCCCCAGCCCACACTGCCCCCCACGGCG
>CAZIXH010000230.1:0-4815 GCA_964543055.1 uncultured bacterium | reverse complement strand
CTACCCCCAGGCCCGCAAGATCGTCCTGGTTACCGACAACGCCTCCTACCACAGCCCTGCGGCCCTCTACAAAGCCTTCCCTCCCCAAGAAGCCTTCTGTTTGGCCCAAAAGATCGAGTGGCACTATACCCCGGCGCATGGCTCGTGTTTGAACATGGCCGGGATCGATCTCTCGGGGCTTGAGCGCCAGTGTCTGGACCGTCGCATTCCCGACCTGGCTACCCTCCAGTCCGGGCCTCAGGCCTCGGCCCAGCGTAGGAACCAGCAAACGTTCGGCATCCAGTGGCGTTTCACCACCGCCGACGCGCGCATCAAGCTGGCCCACCTGTACCCGAGAAGGAGTGGCGATGATTAACTTACCAGAGCACTAGTTACCCAAACCAAGTTAGATCAAGGCGACCTACAAAAATGCCTCATAAATTTTTCAAGTCAGGGATGGAAACCTGCTTTATTGGAGGCACAAAAGGCTTTCTTAGATCTTGCTGGTGTAGCAGATAAAGTTGCTCTCGCTCCTATTCAGCAGAGGACATATGGAAGGCGCGTTTCAACTGGTATCTTAGGAGGTGATGTATTCTTCCGTGGAGAGGATATGTATTACATTCTAACGAACATAGGTGGTCAGGTCTTTCGAGAGAGATTTTTCACAAACGCGTTATTCTATCGTGATGAAGAAGAAGGAAGACAAGCAGAACTTGAAATCGGTGTTATTTCTCCAGTAAAAGAAGGTTTGGAAGAACGTCTAAAAGTATTTGCAGACCTGGTTGAAAATATGGTCAAATCATCACTAGATGGTCGCAAGACTCGTCATTTATCTTTCAGGTGGAGTGAACTAAAGCCAAGAGTACTTGCCATCGATCGTATTCTTCGCGCGGAAGAAACACAGTCAGGAACACAATTTACTCCCGCCGAACTAACCTCTGAAGCGATTATAGCCGCTCAAATTCTTTCTAACAAACCATACAGGGAAACTCTTATAGAGTTAAGCCGAGCCGGTTTTGTTCGTGAACGAGATATTTTAGGACGCAAGAATAAAACACATGATGATGTTAGAGACTCTATCAATAAATTGCGGGAATCTGGTTTATTAAGTGCTGAGTATCTTTTGGAATGTAAACGGACAGCAACACCTTTGACTCGGCTAAAAGACCCAAGCCAACTTGAAGTTCCTGAAGTTAAAAATCTCGTGTGTCCTTCATGTAATTCTACTTTTAGTCAGGAGGCAATTTCAGAGGGATATAGCCTATCTGAACTAGGACGCCAAATGTCCAGACAAAGCCATTGGATGACTATTTGGGTAACAGATTTACTACTTAAGCTTGGGGTGCCTCAAGGCTCCATTTTATGGAATGTATCTGAAGATGGGGGAGAAGTTGACTTGTTAGTAAGCTTGTTAGAGCAACTATGGATTTTTGAACTAAAAGATAGGGAATTTGGTGCGGGGGACGCTTACCCTTTGAATTACAGGCAGGTTCGATATAAAGCTAATAAAGCGATCATCATAACCACTGAAAAAGTATCCAGAGATGCAAAACGTGTATTTGAGGAACTAGCTCGTGAAGCAAGGCGTCCTGAACAAAGTGGGTTAGTTTATGTTGAGGGCCTTGACTCTGCTGAAAAAATCTTGCGTGATGAAATTTCTAAGGCTGCTCTTCGATATGCACGCCAGAGATTGGCGTTGATTAGTGAGTTATCAGGATATGATTTCGGTAGAGTTCTAATGGCACGTTTGGGCATCTCACCTGAGCCTCCGCAAGATGAAGATATTGTTCCAATACCCTTCTAACTAGTTGAGTAAAAACTGCCCAGCAAAGCGCAAGTCGAATGCCTGCAGCCTTAATTTTCGACTTAAACCTGTCGGCAAAAGCTTTGGTAAGTGTCGCACATTTTTGGTTCGGCCATCGACTTAACTCGAGCGTTAGTCCGCCGCTTCACTTGCTTTAGGTGCGGTCTAAGAGGGATTTTGTAGTTGCGCTCTCGAGTAGGGTATTGCCCCTATAATCCCACTCTCTGAGCCAAATAGCTGGAAGCTCGTATCCCCGAAATATGGTTGTTGTGGAACTCAAGAAATCCACCAAATCCATCTTGAGTGCAGAGTTGAGTGCTTTGCTCAACCATCTGGGCCTGGACCTGCATAGGGATGCCCTAGGCTCGAAGGTCAGCGGTAAGCGTGTACAACTATGCCTCGAGGCGTTCAAGAAACGTCTGGGCTTCGGCTTTCAATACCGGCAAATCGTCCTGAACAATCTTCCAAATCACTGCCTGGCTAACCCGAGCATAGTTGTGAATCAGGATGTTCCGAAAGCCAACAATCTGTTTGGCGGCATTTATGGGTGCGTTGGGTTCAATCTTGAGTAATTGGGTTATGGCCTCGCCGACAATGCTCAATTGACGCTCGACTGCCGAGACCAGCACACGGCTTTGTTCGTAGGATTCGAAGGTTTGGCCTCGAGTGAACTCCTCGATGGCCTCAATCGCCTGGATGATGTCGAACAGGTAGGCTTGTGCTCTAAGCGGCATAGACCAGCACCCGCTCGGAGGCGATGGACTCAAGGAAATAGGGGTTGTGAATCGCCTCGAGCTCAATCAAATCCACCGAAGCCCCCAAGGTTTGCTCGAGGCTTTCCAGCAGCTTGAAATAAGCCCGCCCATGCTCCAGGGGCTCCATCGGCTCAAATTCCACAAGAAAATCGTAGTCGCTGGGATTGGGCTCACCCCTGGCCACCGAGCCGAACAGCTCGAGGCGCTTGACCCGGTGTTGCTGGGCAATCCGGCGGAGTGAGGGAAGCGCAACCATGAGGCTAGTTTAGCAAACCCCTGGTAGGCTCGAGGCTCGCTGCAGGATGGCCCCTCGGTCTGCATTCGTTACTCGCAGGGCCACCCACGCCGCACCGATAGATTTTCCGCTCAAAAGAAACGCCCCCTGGTTGTAAGGTGGGATCCATGGCAACCAAAGGCTACGATCTCTTCATCACCAATCCAGGAGCAGAACAAACTATGCACTGCCGGGTGTGCAAGGCGCCATGCAAGGTGAGGCGAAATGTCTATGGCCCTACCGGTTTCGCTTCGGCCATGGCCAAGCGCTTCACCGTACACGACAGCTTTGTTTGCCCGCATGCAGACGAAAGCTGGCACCAGCAAGCGCTGCGGCTGGTGATGGCAATCGAACAAACCCCCAGCCCTCGAGTAGCCCAACTGATGCAGCAAGACTTGCAGGATTTGCTCAGCCAACACAACACCCACTAGGTTTGCGCATAACCCCTTGCCAGCAAACTGCTGGAAAGGGGGTTAAATCCAGAATCTGGGGCTCGAAAGAAGCCGTTCTATGGCCCACTGGCTGCCCGCACCAGGCCGGTAAAGTCCTGCCCTGCCGCCACCGAAAAGGCTGCCAGGGCTCTCCAGTAGCTACCCTGGGCCTGCACCAGGCTGTACTCCGCGCCGCGCAGCGAGACCTGGTCGGTTTGCAGTTGCAGGGCCGAGATGGTGCCGGCCCGCAGGGCGGCCTGGCTCTGCTCCACCACCCGCTGGGCGTTGGCAACGTTGGCCTGGGCCAGGGCGATGTTGCGGTAGGCGTTCTGGGCGGCCTGATATGTATTGGTCAGGCTGGTCTGGGCGTTTTGCTGGGCGGTTTGCAGGGTGCGCTGGTTGTTCTCCAGGCTGGTTTTGGCGCTGGTGAGCTGGACGGCGGGGGTGTAGTCGTTGTCGGCCAGCTTGACGTTCAGTTCGGAGAGCTCCACCGCCTGCTGGGCTTGCAGCACGCTGGGCAGTCGGGTAAAGAGATCGCGGCTCAGGGCCTGGAGGTCGGCTTGCAGCACGGGGGGAGCCGGAGGGGCGGCCACCGTGACGTTGCCCAGGTCGCTCAGGCCCAACAGGGTGGCGAGCTGGGCGGCCAGCACCGGAATCTGGGACTGGGCGTTGGTGAGGGACTGCCTCGAGCTGTCCAGGGTGGTCTGGGCCCGCGCCACATCCAGCGCGGTGGCATTGCCGGCGGCCTGCCGGGCTTTGGCCACCTCAAGGTTGCGCTGGTTCAGGGCCACCTGGGCCTGGAACAGCCCCACATTTTGCTGGGCTTCGTAGAGGCCCACATACGCGTTCACCACGCTCTGCATAACCGAAAGCCGGGTGGCATCGAGGTTCACCTCGGCCAGCCGGGCGTTCTGCTCGGCCTGGGTGCGGGCCACCACCAGGGTGCTGGGGTCGGCGCTAAGGGCGCTCAGCTGCAAGCGGGCGTTCTGCAGGGTGGCCTGGGCGCTTTGCAGCGAGGGGCCCCGGCTGTAGGCCTGCGAAAGGGCCTGGGGTAGGGTAAGGGTGTTCTGGGCTAACCCCAAAGAGCAAACTGGCAGCAGCGCCAGCAAAAGCAAGGGCTTCGATAGAAGGTTCGGAACATGGTGCGTCATGGACTCCCTCCGAGGGTGGCGGTAAGGTCTTGGCCAAGGGCGTTTTGCAGGGCCAGGGCGGCCAGTTGGGCCTGGGTCAGGGCGGCCTCGAGGTTGCGCTGGGCCTGGAGCTGGTTAAGCTGGGCAGCCTGCACATCCACGCCGGTACCGGTGCCCGCTTGCAGCCGGGCCTGGGCGGTGCGCAGGCTCTGGTTGGCCGCATTCAGACCGGCCCGAGCCGCAGCAATGGCCGCTTTGGCGGTCTGGAGGTTCTGATACTTTTGCCGCACATCCAGCTCGGCGGCCTTGCGGGTGGTTTCCAGCGCCTGGCGGGCAGCTTGCAATGCGGTCTGGGCGGTGCGGATACGGCTATCGCTCACGGGGTCGAAAATGGGTACGCTGAGCGAGAGCCCCACGCTCCAACCCTGGGGCTGAATGGCCC